>DDSI01000237.1 GCA_002343335.1 Bacteriovoracaceae bacterium UBA2394 | reverse complement strand
CTTTTGTCATGACCCTATAATGACCCCAAATTTTAGAATGATCAATAGATTTAGAATAATTCTAAATAAATTATCTAAGGCATTGATATTATTAGTATTTATTTTTTAAAATGACGCGAGTTGAGATTACGCCGGCTCAGCCAATATAGCTTCGATTGCGCGAACAACGTCCGCTTTTTGAGGCACGGAGGCATATTCCAAAACCGGCGAGAGGCCGATTCCGGGAACCGCTTTTCCGCAAAGCAGGCGAGGGCGCACCTCTAGCTCGTAGAACATTTCATCAATCACGCGGCGGAAGAGATGCTCGGCGAAGTTTGAAATTTCCGTGTCTTCATTCACGAACAAAATCCGGCCCGTCTTTTTGAGAGACGACGTGATAGCCTTCCAGTCGTAAGGTATGAGAGAGCGAAGATCCAAAACTTCCACGCTGCCTTTTCCATCGGCTTCAAAATCTCGAGCGACTTCCAAGCACACGGGAGCCAATCGACCGTGAGTGACGATCGTCACATCAGTCCCTTCATGAGAAATCTTCGCCTGTCCAATCGGCACCGTGAAGTCGGTGAGATCTGGCCATCGCGGTTTCCACTTCGTACGATCGCCAATCGGCGCATCGATCATATCTTTCAGCGCTTTTTCGTCCGCAGGTTCACCGGGAATCAACTCTTCGCCTTTCGCGCGCAGTAATGCCTTCGGCTTTAAAAATAAAACGGGATTGTCATCTTTGATCGCGGCCAACATGAGGCCGTAAGCATCGAGCGGCGTCGAGGGACAGACCACCTTCATGCCGTGAATTTTAGAGGCAATCGAATCAAAGGAGTGCGAGTGATAGATCGAGCCGTGAATGCCGGAGCCCGTGGGGGTCATGATGACCATCGGTGTGGGGAATTTTCCGCCGGAAGCCCAGGTAGAGTTTCCACAGAGCTTAAGTAAATCGATCGTATTAAAAATATAGTCAACGAATTGTACTTCGGCGACCGGGCGAAATCCTGCCCATGCGAGTCCGAGTGCCGCACCCACAATTCCTCGCTCATCGAGAGGGGAGTTCCAGGCGGTTTTCAAACCTTGAGTCACGGTGAAGACTCCGCCGAGCGGAGCGCCCACGTCTTCTCCAAAAATTTCTCGGACGCCCAATTTTTCTTCGCCATAGTGCAGCGCCATACGAATGGCTTGAGCCATATTCGCCATTTTTATGACCCTCCCTTTTTCGGGTAAGAGTCATCTAGACCGTCCACAAACACGTCCGTCCAAATATCTTCCGCTTGCGGATAAGGCTCCGTCTTTACTTGTGCATAGGCGACGTCACACTCTTTGCGATTTTCATCCCAGTGTTTTTGAATTTCCTCTTTGGAAATCAAATCGCGCTTCAACAAATTTTCTTCGAAGATCGAAATACAATCCGGCTCGTTCACTCGATTCGCTCCCGAGGAAGAGGAGTGGCCGTGCAATCGGCTGGTGAGCGCTTCGATCATGTAAGGCTTTCGCTCTTTGCGAACGTAATTCATGGCCTCTTCAATCGCGAACCAAGCTTCGACGGGATCATTTCCATTGATGGTTTTAGCGGGCATGTTAAAGGGCTTGGCCCAGTCCGAAATATGTTTTTCACCGTGCTGTTCATGAGCGGGCGTGGAAATTCCAAATCCGTTATTCACCACGATGATCAAAATTGGCAGCGGCAGTGCCGGTCGATTGGCCCAAACAAGGCACGAGTGGAAGTCGCCTTCAGCGGTTCCCGCATCTCCGCCATTTACGATTGTAAGCCCGTCACTCTTTGAGCGAGCCTGCGCAATGCCCGTTCCAATGCAGGTGGAATATTGAGTTTCGATCGTAGGGGATACCGGACACACATTCCATTCCGGAATGGCGTAGTGATTTACGAAGTTTCGACCTTTGGAATAGGGATCCGTAATCGTGGTTCGCATTTGGCGAATCGTATCGATCGGCTGCGCGCCCATCGCGAGCATGATGCTGCTGCTTCGATAGTGCAAATGCAGGTAGTCGTGCTGAACGCCACGGCCCTTCTTCACTTGAAGTCCGAGCGGTACATTGAATCCTTCTTCCCCGGGGCCCCCAATCCAAAAAAAACCATCCCCGCCCTTCGACATCTTGATGAGTCGCTCTTCGAGTACCCGGCCTTTCACCATGAGATTATGGATGCGGCTGAGCAACTCTGGCTGGAGTTTCATATAGGGGTCCGCCGAACGAGCCGTTAACGGTGTGACCTTCTTCGACATAGACGACATTTACTCCGTTCAAATAAAACAAAAGCCGCATTCAAGTCCAAGGCTAAATCCTAGATTTCGCTCAGAAATATCTTCATTTTAGGGGAGATTTTGTGCTCTGCGAACCCCGTCAAAATTCGGTTAAAGGCCGATCATTTTAGGAGGGAAGGCCTCGGATGAAGCGCATCGTATATTGAATTCCCGAGACGAGCGCCAAGATGACGGACACACTGAGCAGCGCCTGGCCAATTTCTAACGCGGGGCTGAAATTCAGTAAGAGAAAAACAATCGCCCAAAACTGAATCCAGGTCTTCAACTTGCCCCCTTTATCTGCAGCGATGGTGATGCCGATGGTTGAAGCAATGGAGCGAAGGCCCGTGATGGCGATCTCGCGCCCCACCGTGACGATCACTAAAATAGGAGGGACGATGTTACTCCAATGGGGCGTCTGAATGAAATTGAGACGCCCTAGCCATAGAAGAACAATCATCGTAGAGACGACGATGAGTTTGTCCGCAAGAGGATCGAGAAGCATTCCTAAGCGCGATTCATAATTATATTTTCGAGCGATATAGCCATCGACGTAGTCTGAAATTCCAGCGAGTCCAAAGGCGATTGCAGCCCACAAGTCGTAGTTGAAGTAAGCTAGCCCGGCCACAAGCGGAATGGCCACTACTCGACTGAGCGTGAGTACGTTCGGGATGAGATAAAAATCTCGTCGTCGGATCGTTGTTTTGTGATCGGAGGTAGGTGCCGGATTCAATCGACTTTGCCTCGAAGAGCGAAGTCATATTTTACATTGCCTCGAGGACCAGTGATGAACATGCGAGCTCGCTCTAAATTCTGAAATTTTTCTCGAGGAAAGAGCACCTTATAAGTTTTGGTGAAGCTACCCATCTCTTTGAAGAAATACTTTGAAACTTCATCCTTTTGAGAAATTGCGTGAACGCGTACGGGCGTCGCTTGCAAAGTACCGTCCGGACTTTCAAGCGTGAGCCGCCACATAGACGTGCTTTTACCAAGATCCGACCAGTCCGGCTCGCGTGTCGCCATCGACACGATAAAGATGACGTACGTCTCCACTTCCGCGAGTTGTTCCTTCGCAAGCACAGCTTCTTCTTCCGGAGTCATGCGAAACTGTCTGGAGTATTCCTCTACATAGGCCTGCGCTAAAGGTTGTGTCCAATGAGTGACGTGAGCGGTCATCACAGGTTCGAGTTCAGAGTAAACTCGCTCTTCTTCCGTTAACGATTTAAAAAGTCTTTCGTAGGAATCACCGCGCGCGTTCGAGGCATTTTTGCTCGAGCATCCTGAAAGAGTCATGAGGGCAATGACGATGCAAAGAAGGGAATCGCGCTTTTTTGAAAAACTCATGAGTTACACTAAGTTCCCAAAATCCTTCTTTTGATACAAGCTATAAAGTTTCAGGCCTTCGCCCTCCAGCCGTTCTCTTCCGCCCTCTTGACGATCCACGACCGCAGCAATACCCAAGATGTTCCAACCATGCGTTTTCACTTTCTCCACAGCTTCGAGCGCCGAGCCTCCTGAGGTAACAACATCCTCCAAGATCACCACAGGCGCACCGGCCTTCAAATAATGGCCACCTTCGATCATCTTCCCCGTGCCATGCGCTTTTAATTCTTTCCTCACGATGAATGCATCGAGAGGATGTTTTTTTTCGTGGGATGCCATCGCGACCGAAGTGGCGAGGGGATCAGCGCCTAGCGTGAGTCCGCCAATTCCTTTGGCGTCTGGAAATTTGCTTCGAATGAGTTGAAAGAGGTCGTGTCCAATCCAGTAGGCGCCTTCCGCCATGAGGCTTACTCGCTTCACATCGATGTAAAAATTCGATTTTCGACCGGAGGCCAGCGTGACTTCGCGTTGCTCAAACGCTTTTTCTTTCAATAAATTCAAAAGAGGAGAATCCGTCATATTAATATAGTCTTGGCGCGGCTCATTCGACTTGTCATCTCGAGATTCTTCGCCGATAAAAATGCGTGGGTTTTTTGAGGTGGGTAGTCGCTCTTTGGGCGATGAGCGGGACCGTTTACGCGGGCGACTCCGTTGAGATTAAAATCACAATTCATCCGGATTCTGTCACCAAAGCGCGTAGGGTATTGCAGCTTACCGAAGACGATGCCCACCGAGGACATGTGCTTTATCTCGATACGCCCGGGGATAGATTCTACAAAAATGATTTGGTAGTGCGAGTGCGATGGAATGACGCCATCCAAGGAGATGTCGTTGTTAAGATTCGGCCCTTCGATGGACGACGCCTAGACGCCCGTCGGTGGAAGCACCTCGAAATCGATTACGACAGAATTGGGCATCGCATGCTCCGAGCAGCGACCCTGGGGAAGCACTCGGATGTGGATTTGGTGGATGAAATTATTGGCGGAAAGAAGCCTCGAAAGGTCGTTACCGGTGAAATGAAGGATCTTATTCGAGATTGGATAGGCCCTCGTTTTGAGATCGATTGGGATTCTTTAGAGGTCGTGGGACCTGCCTCAGAGCTCTATTGGCCGAGAGTTAAAATTGGCGACTGGGATAAGAAGTGGGAAGCCGAATTTTGGACATTGAAGGATCGGAGTCGAGTGCTTGAAGTTTCTCGCAAAGTCCCTCGAGAAAGCTTTCGGAAACTCGAGAAGCGCTGCCTGTCTGAGCTTCAGCAGTTGGGGATTGACGCAAGCCCCTCGGAGAAGCTCAAAACGGATCGCGTGTACGACGCTGAAAAGACTAAACAAAGCTTAGCTAAATAATTTGGAAAGTTTCGTGGCGAGAAGTTTATCGCCCTTAATTTTTACTTTTCCGAAGAGCAGGGCCATTGCGATATTTAATTTTCCCGAAACCAGTTTTGAAAAATTATCTTCGGACACTTCAATCGAACATTGTGCGCCCGGCAGTTCTCCCGCTTCGACTTGGGGGTTCTCGCCTTGCGTGAGATCCAAGTTCCATGTATGGGAACCAATTCGAAATTGATAGGAGCAGTCGAAGCCGCTTAAGAGCTTTGGGTCGTCTTTTAATTTTTCATTGAGCTTTTGGACGACTTGAAGAACGGAGGCCGTGGTGGTTTGATTCTTTTCACTCACGGCCCCAGCCTAAGAAATAAATTAGATTTCGTCGATCATATCGAGCAATTCATAGAGATCTTCGACGCCATCGATGGGATCAAAAAAATCTCGTTGATAACGAACGAGAAAATCGCTCGCTAAAAAGCCTGCATAGCGGCCGAGTGCGGCACCTACGCCGGCACCCACCACGACCATTCCGCCACGACCGGCCAATTTGGTGAGATAGGTGAGTCCCTTATCCGAATCCAAGATCGGAATTACTTTCGTGGAAGTCGCGTAACTCGCGACGCCGAATAACCCCGCCGAGATGATCGCGCCAGAAGTCATCATAATGGAGCGAATTCTTCGACGTTTCTCTTCAAGGCGCATCCACTCCGTACGAAGCGCCCCGTCGAGCGACACAAATCGCGCTTTTTCCAAGGGATGGAGTCGGTAGCTATCATTAATCAGATAAAGTCTCTGGTAATAATTTCTCAGATCCGGTGCGGCAAAGGTGAGTTGCACAATGCGATCTCGCGCTTGGATGAAAGCGATTTCCGCTTTGTCATCGGCGACGTTGAACGCACTTGTCAAAAATCCTTCGACGGCATTCAGAAATTCCTGCTGCTCTCGAAGCGAGATGTCATAAACACGCTTTTGTTTGGCCGTCATGACGGGACGCTCGAGAAAGTCATCCAAGTTTTTGGGTGGCTTAGGTGCGGGCGTTGCAGGCAACGTCGTTGGACCATCGTCTAAAGCGCGCGACAAGAGGTCGGCATCTGCTGAATCTTCATTCACCAGATACAGAACTGTTTCATCTCCAGATTTTGCATAGACATTCGCCATGAGCGAACCGGTTAATCCTAGAGCGGTCATCGCGACGGTAATTACTTTCAATCTTTGTTTCATTTTTCCCCTCCAATTTCTGAAATAAGTTGATCTCGAACTTCCAAATCCGTGGTGAGCGAACCTGGCGTGAATTCGTACTTTGGCATCGCGAGCAGCGAGCCAAGCAAATACCCGGCGCCAGCGCCCGTGACGGCTCCGATCGGCACTGCGATCGTAAGGAGCCGAACCGTCGATGCGCTTGAGGCGATCACTTTACCAATTGGAATGGCAATGAGTGCCCCGGCGAGTGCGCCCGAAGCCGTGTAGATCCAGCGCTTCCTTTTGGCCGCTTTCATTTTGCTTTCAAACATGACCTGCAATCGTGCATCGAGTGCATTGAAACGCATTCGTTTGAGCGGATGGTCGTAATAGGCTTTCTTCAGCAGCGCTAACCGCGTTCGAAAAGTTTCCCCATTGTTGGTGTTGAACATGGATTCGGCGAGCCGATCCATAATGAGGTTTCCGAGCTGCGGTTCCTTTTCCGAAACCTCAAAGGTGACGAATTCACCAAAGTAAAAGTCGAACTCCTCATTGCCCGTTGCCGACTCATTTGAGCCCGTCTGCGCAACGAGCGTGAGCCCGAGCGCCAATGTTTGTAGCCACATTTTCCCCTCCCTTACCGCGTGGCGCGGCTCTCAATTTTTAGGCTTCGTCCCGGAGTCCCCTCTCTCGAGATGAAGTTATGCCGACATCAACGACCGGAGTCTTCGATGTCGATCATGCGCGCTTCGAGATCGGCTGTTCCCTCACGGCCACCTCTTAAGTCACGAATGAAATCCTCTCCGAGCGGATAGCGCTCGCGAAATGCTTTGGCGTTTTTCACTGCCCAGTTTGTCGGCAGACGATAGCGGGCGTAGTAATTTCCACCGACATATCCGCCAACTCCAAAGCCAACTACCGCTGTTGAAGCGATGAGATAATCTTTCAAAGTGAGTGCTGCTCCCGGCGCAATGTATTTTGCTTTCACGAATAAATATCCGCCGCCTACGGCCAATCCCAAAATGGAACCGCCAATGGCACTGCGAATGCGGATTTTCTTTTCCTTCGCGGCCTGCTCATCCATGAGTTGAACGGCTTGTGCTAGGAAGGAGTTTCCTAAGAAAATGAAATAGTTTTCTAAGCTCGCGTTCTTCTCGAGCGTCTGACCCAGATACTTATCGAGCATTGGTTGAAGCGATTCGTTTAAGTGCTGAAAGTAATATTCTGCCGCTCTTTTTCCGATGGCTTGGAGTTCTTCCACAGCGTCATTCATGCGATCTTCCGGCAACTCCGGAATTGATTTAGCCGTTTCAATATAGGTTTGAATTTCGCCCGCGAAATAAAGAATCTCATCGGGAATCTCATTTTCATGTCCATTTTCTTGCGCTTGAGAAATGGCTCCAAAAGTCATGGAGGCTGCAATCACCGAGGCGGTGAAGATCGATTTAAATATTTTAGTTTTCATTGGATTGTTTCCCTTTCGAGTTGGGTTTCAACTTCAGCCAACTGCAGCTGCAGCCTTTCAACCTGAGCGAAGAGCGCGTCGCGCCGTTTGTTCATACGTTGAATAAATCCCAGTGGAATTTCAGTGAGGTCTTGCGTGCGCTCCGACGGCGCCCAGAGATCGGTCGTCCAACTTCCAGTTTCACTCGAAGCTTCGTAAAGTTGGAGCGTTAAAATGGGAAGGCCTCTTTCAAAAGTGGAGGGTCCCAGAATCGCGCCACCTAACTTGGAGCCAAAATAAAGGGCTCCAAGATTAAGCGCGAATCGCGCTTTCGAATCAACCTCATCCAAGAAGGTTTGGATGGGGAGTTCAAATGTCTGGGCTTCAATAGGATTAACTTTTGGATCGTAGAAATTTCCAAGACCCCAAACTCCATTTTCCAAATCGTCAAAGTCTGAAGCAGACAACCAGGCAGATCGCACTACTTTCTGTTCTGCGGCGGCAAAGACTCGCATGGCCTCCGTCGTGGGATTCGATTCGCCGTAAGTTTCCATCACCTGGTTTACGACGTCGATCACATAGAGAGCTTCCGTCTGATGTAATTCAGGGAAAAGATAAGCGAGCAGGTCTTCAAGACGAGACTTAAAGGCCGCTTTGCCGCGCTCGATGACCTGAGCCTTGGCGATCATATCCCTCTCATAGCGTTTCACGGATTGAGGATCGCCGCTTCGCTCGTAAACTTCGGTAAGGTATTTGAGCCAATCGTGCAAAATCACGGCTCGAGCAATTTCAGGTAGCCCGCGGTCCCAGGCCTCATTGAGGAGAGAGCGCTGCGCATCTGTCCAATGAGGGGCGACTTCGAGATAACGTTGAAGCGATTGATTCATGTTGCTAAGACGGGTCACAAAGCCGTCCCAGTTGGTGGCGACCGCTGCCTTATTCACGTAGCGGCGCTTCCACCACGCGCGCCATTCTGAAAACGTTTTCGGAAAGCGACTGTAGTTAGGAGGCACGATGGGCTGCTGCACGAGTGAAGCTCCAGAGTTCAATCCGAGCTCTAGAATTTCGTTAAACTCTTCGCTGCGAATCGTAACGAAGTGGCTGTCTCTAAAAGATTTTGTAAGTGCTTCAATTTTCCTTTGCTGACATTCGGAAGTGAAGCAAGGATCTCGTCCGTTTTTTGCGCGATCGAGCGTGTCTAAAATGAGCGCTCTTTTTCGAAGAAGGCGATCGCGTTCGGATTCAGCGCGCACAGTGGAGGCGATGCAAAGAGATCCGGCAACGACTGCAAAAACTGAAATGCCTTTCACCCAATGGGTCATGAAAATATCCCCCGCGCTCGCACTCAATTTACGAAGGGGATAGCCTATGACGCAATGGATTTATGCAATGCACAAAAGATAATTCACTCTTAACGCAATGCGCTACGATTGAATCGTAGAGATCGAAAATGGAAAGCGAATCTCGCGCTCGTTGGCTTCTATTCTGAGATCGCCGAGAGAGGACTCGAGGCGCTCTTTGCAGCGATTGAGTGTGCCGGGATGGGCGTTTGACAGAAACACGGTGAATTCGTCTTCTTCGGATCTAAGAACGCGATCGGAATTTCTAACCACTCGACCGATCAGTCTTACGACCAAATCTAAGATTTCAGTCTGGCCTGCGGGGGAGAATGAGTTCTTCGTTCGGCTCCAATTTTTTAATGTCACTTTGAGTGCGCACCCAGGACTTCGATCGGATTTCAAAAGGTCGTCGACGATGCGGCGAGTTTGCGAAAAATCGTTGGCCGATCCTAGCGCCAGGATTTTTTCTTCGATCGGTTGTCCCTGTCTTTCGAGCAGCATGCGTTGGAGTCGCTCATTCTGATGCCGAAGTCTGCGTTTTCGACTCACTTCTTCCATGAGGCGAGGGAGTTGCAGTACATATTCAAAACTTTTGATGTCGCTCAAAACGACCACTGCATCATCCAAAATTTTTCGCGCGCGAGCATTGATGGCAGTGAAAACGGTAGGAGAAAGAACAAGAATAAAGGGAATGCCTTTGTAGTGTTTCATCATGCGCTCGCATGAGCGCCACTGGGACGGCTTCAAGGATTTGAGTTCAGCGATAATTCCATCCGGAAGGCGCTGCCCTTCCCTCGCTCTTTTGCCGCCTTTAGAATTTTCGGTACCGGTTTTTGGAAAGCGTAGGTATGTAAACGAGGTGTGCGGAAATTTATTATCGAGAATATTTTTAAGGAGCGTCGATTGAGCAACGGGCGTGCTCTGAATGATCATCCACGAGGAAGATTTCGACTTCGATCCACCACCCATCAGTACGAAAAATTATCGGCGGTTCGAAAGCCTGCGCGCAAGCTGTATTGTTTTCTTAACCCATTTTTCTTATTTTTGTCTTCTTGTGTCATATCGCTAGAGGTGTTTGCGCAAGAAGGCCCGCAGACGACACGACCTTTTGAAAGATTTTCAATTCCCGCTCCTTTCTGCGTGATCGGGCAAACCTCGCGAGTGACCGACGAGCTTTCGCAGATTTTGGCGACTCAATTGACGTCGCGATTTTTGGCGCCATGCAAACGCATCACTTTTCCAATGGAAGCACCCTTTTCGGATCGCTCCAAACTTCTTTGGCGAGAGCAAGCGTCCACCGCTCACTTTGGCTTCTGGTCGGATTTTCAGAGTGGGGAGTTGCTGGTTCGAGGATTCGATCTCAGTATCGCAGATGAAAAATGGAATGAGCCACTCTTGGAGTTTTGGAGTTTCAAGGTGAAAGTGGGAACTTCAACGGAAGGAATTCGCGCGCAGTTGACTGCGAATGTGAATGAAATGATTGATTACTATCCCTTCGTAGGAATTCTGGAGCCGAGTGGTTTTTTTACCTGGTCCTCCAAATCGAAGGTTCCGGTTTCTATTGTGAAGCGAACGGGAGTGAAGCGGCATCCTTATCTTCCGATGCTTTTCGATTTTTCCACAGCCAATCAAAAAGGAGGCGTGGCGACTCTCGAAGAAGAGGCGAAGGGACTGGTCCGATTGCACTTCGAGGAAGAAATGGCGTTCGAACCCACGCAGCGGTTGTGGCTTAAAGAGCGCAATGCGAAGGGACGAGGAAAACAATAATGTCAGATGAACCGCGCGAAAAGAAATCTTGGAAAGAACTCGATCAAATGCGCGATCGAGGTATCAAACCTACAAAAACGATGTCCAAACAGGCAGAGTTTGCGCAAAAACGCGCGAGTTCTGCGGCCAAGAAGGAATTAGAATCGCTGTTCTCCGGCAGCGCACTCAATAAAGGAAAGGCCGCGAAGATCGAAGAGATCCAAAGTCATCGCGGCAAGCCCACGTATTATCAAAAGATGACGGATTACATTGCGGAGTTTGGGGTGCCGCTCGATTGGGACACGCAAATGTTTTTTCTGGATCATCGGGACGCTAAGACGGTCATTCAAATTTTAGATGAAATGAAAAAGCGAGCTCCCACACAGCCTCTGCAAAAACAAGATGTACTCGCGAAAAAATTGGATGTGATGGCGCTCTCGACGTTCGATCCCGATCTGCATGCCAAAATCAAAGAGCTGCAATCTGCATTGATGCGCAACTAGTCAGATCGGATGCGAAGCTAGTCAGATCGGATGCGCGGCTAAATCAGATTATTTTTTGCGCGCCGGCGCGGCTTTCTTAGAAGTCGTCCTTTCTTTTTGGCGCTCTCGTAGAATTTTAGATTCAAGTGCGAGAATTGTTTTTTGATAGTGATCCACTCTTGCTTCCGCAGCTTTGACATCATTTGCATCGACCGGCGCGCCTGGAGTGGCAGAGATGGACGTCACTTTCAAATCTTCCAGTCGGCGCTCAGCCACGGCGAGGCGTGCACGCGCTGCGATCAATTTTTCCTGAGGAGTCGTATCTTCTTCCGCTTTGATGGCATCATCGATGACTTCATTGAAGCGCTTCACCGTATATTCTTTGGGCTCCACGAGTCGAATGCCATCCTTGGTGGCGACGTTTGAGGCGGCGATCGTGGCAAGCGTGGCGATCTGAAAAATGAGAATTCCAAGTCCCATATGGATGAGTTTGCTGGGCTTAAACCGGTGAGGCAACCCGAATCCTCTGGTATGGGTTTTGCATTGTTTTACCCCGTTATGGCTGGTTTCTGGCGGATTCAATTTACCGTTTTTTTAGTGTTGAACATACAGTTGGTGCATGCCGCGGATCTCTCAAATGAAGAGTGGTATCGTCGCGCGGAATTGCTTAAGCAACGACTAAATTATGAGAACGGTCCGTCGTTTTCTTTGGACGATCTGCAGTCTTTTGAAAAAAAGGGCGAAGCTTTCGGCCTCACGAATTGGGTCAAATATATCAAAACAAATTTCCCGACCATCCACGCCAAGCAGGTGAGAGCAATTGCTTCTCGATCCCTGCATCACGCGGATCCCAAACATCCGCGTCCACATCACTCCACTTCCGACGGTCTCATTCAATATGCCTATAGCACGCATGAAAGGGATCCGAATTTTAACTCCCTCGACGTGATTGCCTTTGATTTGGATGCCGTGATTCGAAACCCTGATGGGCCGGCCTACATCTTTATGGAGGGTACGGAAAAAAATGGAAGCCTGCATTGGACAGAGAGTGGCGCCAAGTGCGGCACCTGCCATGAATCTCGAGAGGGAGATCCCAGCACTCGTCGACCGCTCGTCAACGGCTATCCCTACTGGGAGCGCTACGCGATGGGCGTGAGAGAGATTCCCTACGGCGTGCAGAATCCTGCTCATGTGAAGATGATTGAAGCGCAAGAAAAGCAAATTGCGGATCATCCAGATTCTCGATTGGGGCTGCTCGGCGCCATTGAAAACGAGGACCACAATCTCGAGGGTTTTGGCGAAAAAGTGAATGCGTGGAATATGTTTCGCTTGGCTCGCAAGATTCGAGCCGACAAATCCTATGATCAAATTGAGAAGGCGCTTTTTGTTTCTTTAGAAGTTGCCGACCCACTTTCCAATAATTTCGGCGGTAACACCAGGAATGAGGTCGCCGTCGCGATGGCATTTGGAACGCCCGGTGAGCCTTTGCATGAAGAATACTTACGACGCTTTCGAATTCTTTATGAGGAATACTACAACTCTATTCGACATCATCTGCAGTCTTATGCCGAAACCAATGATCAGCTCTTTGCGGCGAGTGCCGATGACTATTGGAATAAAACCCTCACTCAAATTACTGATTACAAGACCAACAAACCGATCGAGGCCACCAAATTGGAAACTCGAGCGCGCGACTTCGCTCAGCGGATTGCGATCTTAGGAACGACGCTGAGTTTTCTCGGAATGGATTTGCGTGATTATTCTTTGCAGATGACTCGAAACACGCCTTACTTTGGCGGCATTAGTTATCATTCCCTTCGTGAAATTACCGCGATTTTAGCTCCGGAATTGCCACCAATGAAAACGACGGAGGAGCAAGATGCGCGGATTGATGCCTGGGCGAAAAATTCCCGCGCGGCAATGGCGCAGTTTAAGCCGCGACCCATGAAGCCTGAGGCAGAATGGTCGGCAGTGCGGCTTATGCAGTCGGAGTGCTCAGGATGTCACAGTCGGTCCGAGGTGAGTGGAGCTTCCTCCATATCATTTATGGATCAGGCGAAATTTAATGCTGACCTGACACCCGAGCTCGCTCGTGAAATATTAGAGCGGGTGAAGAGTGGTGATATCTACCATCGCATGCCCGCGATGTATCCAGGCTGGAGTGATAAAGATATCAAAGCGCTCGAATCACATTTTGATTCCGTGCTCACCGTAAAAAAGTTGAACGGCCAGGACGAAAAAACCTGCCNNCTGCCGATAGTTTCGCCCCTCGCAAACATTCCAGCTCCCTACGAAATGATTTCTGCGAGATACTGCCCAGCTACGCAGGGGACTGCACTCGGCGGCGGCGAAAAACGTCGCTGGGTGGGGTCGAAAATGGGGCTGCGCCCCGCTTCTATCTTCCGAATCTTCCACGCAAATTCTGTTGAGCCTCTATATGGCATGACCGGTGAATAGTGAGTTGGTGGGAGACCAACGGATATGCGAATTTCAATCAGTCACGACCGCAATATGATTTTGCGATGGATGCTTTTGGTGCTCGTCATTCTCATTTTTGTGCTGCCGGATCTGCAGGCTCAGCAGGAATATGTGGATGTGGATGCTCGCGCGGTAATGAATCGCACCGAAAATAGCGGCAAGGTCATTTATTATTCTGAGAACGTGCAGCTGAAAGAGGGCGAGCGCATGGTGGTGACGGAGCCGGCGCGACTCTACATTCGGCACTTAAGTTTGGAAAAAAATTCGAGTATCGCTTCGGACGCCAAGAATGTGGATTTGGTGGTGTCGAAGGAATTTCGATCCTTCGGCGGAGTTTTGGATTTCGTCGATTTTGAAATGCCGATCGATCAATCCGGAGCGCCCGGCCCAGTGGGAGACGCCGGTCAAAAGGCTGCCAACGCGCTCATGGGTGGTGACGGAGCAAATGGCGGGGACGGANNGACGGAGCAAATGGCGGGGACGGAGCAAATGGCGGGGACGGAGCAGACGGTGGCAATGTGAAACTCTACATGCCGTACCTCGAGGGAAATGTGTTTATCGACACCAGCGGCGGGGACGGAGGAAAAGGTGGCCAAGGCGGTGACGGAGGAAATGGCGGCGTGGGATTCTCGGGAGAAGATGCTCGGACGCTCTATCATTTTCGCGGGCTGGATAACTACACTCCTGAAATTTTGATGCAAATCTCGGCGCTCATTGGTGTTCCCGAACTTGGCGCGGTGCTTGTGATCATGCAGATCTTTAATGGCTTAAAGATTGGCAATGGATTCAACGGCTACGACGGTGGTAAAGGTGGATCTGGCGGATCGGGAGGACATGGCGGAAATGGTGGCAAAGCGGGCGACATCGATTTGGTTTATGGAAAGCAGATCGATGGGAAGAAGATTGTCATCGTTTCGAAGGCCGGTGCGGCGGGAGCTGCTGGCGTAGGAGGCCGATCGGGCATCGGCGGACAGGGAGGCGCAGGTGGGAAGCGCGGAGATTTTTGGTCCAAAGAAGGGAAGCCTGGAAAATCGGGCGCACCGGGATCGGCAGGGGCCGCAGGCAATCCCGGAAAACCGGGAGCTGCCTCGACGGTGCGTTGGCTTAAAAACGATAATCCTGCGCGCCTTTCATGTTTGCTCGACTATCAACTTTTCCGAGATCAGGGAGATCCACTCGCCGATGAAATCCTACAGTCTTGTAAAAAGATGTAGGACGATTTCATTGTGGATCGCGGCGGTTGCCGCAATGTCGAGCAGCGCGTTCGCGGATGAGAATCCTGCTTCTTCTGTTTTGCAAATGATGAGCCTGGAGGTGCCCGCGGGTAAATCGCATCGCCTCTCGACCTCTCGTCGCGTGTTGAACCTCGAGCGGCTGGCACTCGGCGAAGGTTCGTCGCTCATTGTTCCTCAATTTAAGTCCATCTATGTGAAAGAATTCGTGGCGGAAAAGGGCGCAAGGATCCGACTTCAAAACCCGGAGACTTCGCAACTCGTTCAACTGCTGAGTGGAACTTCGGGGGGGCCCGGAACCCCAGGAACGCCTGGGAAGAACGCACGCATTTTCATGTCATCCATTGACGGTGACCTTGTGGTCGAAGCCCGCGGCGGTGACGGCGGCCCCGGCGGTGACGGAGCAACGGGCCGTCAGGGTGGTGACGGAGCAACGGGCCGAAATGGCCGTACGTTTCTCTTTGGAATTTTCATTGGCCCTGGTG
>DDSI01000099.1 GCA_002343335.1 Bacteriovoracaceae bacterium UBA2394 | reverse complement strand
ATCCAAAACATTCCTTTGCCGCTAAGGCATAAATAGAAAGTTGAAGAGAACCATCGGCATGTTTGACGTCGTCCGCTTTAGATCTTCCCGTTTTGTAATCGGTGATGACGTAGCCTGCCTTGGTTTTATCGATCCTATCGATTTTTCCCACCACCGTGTGAGGTCCGACCTTCAGTTCAAATTTTTTCTCCACCGCCTCGGGAACTTCGAAAGGCTGAGAGTTGCGGTAAAATTTTTGAAGCTGGCGTCTTCCAATTTCTCTGTCCGTGTCTGTCACGGACATCATGGGATCCGCGCTCAATGCTTCTACATGCTTCTCGAACATTGCGAGGAATTCCTCTTCGGTCGGGATGCTTCTTTCCTGCAAAGCCTTGGAAAAGGATTCAAGGGTGGAGTGAACAAGCTGGCCAACAATCAGACTAGAAGTCGCGCTCACAGGAATTCGGAAATCGTATTGGAACTGATAGGCGAGAGGGCAGCGTTCAAACTTTTCCAGCTGTGAATAAGAAAGCCGGAGGGCCTTCTCTTTCGAAATCTCGAGTGGCCTTTTCTTCTTCTCAACTGGAGCAATTCGATGAAAAGGGAGAATCTCCTTTCCGACATTTTGAATCTCGTCAGTCCCGTGAATGGCAGGGATTTTAAGTATCTTCAAAATGGACGCATCTGCTTTGGAAAGATCCTCGGTCAAAAACAAACTGGGCTTCGTTCCTTTTTTTTCAATGGAACATAAGACGAGTCGATTTTTCGCTCTCGTCATTGCTACATAAAGAAGTCGCCGCTCTTCATCTCGATGAGATTCTTTGGTTGGGGCGGATTCCTTTCGAGCGATGTCTGGAATGTTCCAAGTGGGGCCTCTAAAATTTGCAGGAAATCGTCGACCGACCAAAGATAAAATAAAGACATGCTCAAACTCCAAACCCTTACTGGCGTGGACGCTCAGAACTGAAATTCGGTCAGCGCTCATGAGGGTCGCATCTTCCTCATTGAGATAAGAAGAATTTAATACCAGGTTTTCAAGCACTGAGAAAAGCTCACGAAGCGATCGGAACTCCTGGGTCTTTTCCCACGAGACAAGTTGCGCATGAAAGCGCGCAAGATACCGAATGGAATCCTCATCATGCAAAAGGACATCGCCCATCGCATCCCATCGCTCCATAAACTGAAGCAAGATCTGCGACGCACTTAGCGTGGCTGATTTGGCGACGAGATCTTTATAGATCTCGTGAAATTTCTGAAGTGCTGCCACGCCTTTTGCCGAGAGCGAAATTTTGGAGAGATCATTTAACAAATCCACCACGGGCGCATTTCCACGCGCAGAGCGAACCAGCGTAAAAATATCGTCTGCACCTAGGCCGCAAAAACGAGAATCGAAGAGGCGGAGAAGGGCGACCGAATCATTGGGATGCACAATGAGTCGAAATAGAGCCATCACATCATGAACGATAGGAGTTCTTAAAAGAGCTTCGCCGTGCACGCTCTCAAGCGGAATGGAGCGTGCACGAGCTTCTTCTAAAATGAGCTCAGCATGACTATGCGCTCGAACTAAAATAGCGATTTCCTTTGGAGAAACTCCCTTTTTCAAGAGCTCCTCGATTTGATCTAGCACCCAGGTGGCTTCATCTGCGTAGCTTTCAAAGGCAATGCTCTCGACGGGAATACTCGAATCTCTGACGGATCGAATTTTTTTGTCAGGACGGTAACGCCGGCCTTCATTAGCTCGAATGAGAATCTGGGACGCATCGGCAATCGAGGGACTCATTCGGAAGCTTTCGTTAAGTTCCACAACCGTGGTTGGCGGAAACATCTCTTCAAAGAACTTAAAGGCCGAGTAGGAGGCGCCCCGAAATCGATAAATGGATTGGTCATCGTCTCCCACGGCTACGATCCGAGCCCGCGGAGAAACTAAACTTCGTAAAAGTCGAACCTGAGAGTAATTGGTGTCTTGAAATTCATCGACCAAAATCAGATCGAACTGTTTATGCAATTCCTCTCGGACGATTGGGTGATCTTCTAGAATTCGAATTGCGCTTAGAATTGCATCTCCGAAATCAATGAAGCCCTTTTTAAAACACGTTGTTTGAAAGGCATTGAAAAGATCCCCAATGGCCAGCCATTCATCGCGAATTTTTATCTCATCGACCGTCGATGTGGGCAGCCTGTGCGCAAATTGTAAAATATTCTCCGGCCAGAGGCCTTCATCCTTGGCTTCTTGAAAGAGATCATACAGATCTCCAAATGCAGCTTCCCAGTTCCCTGTCTTTATAAATGGAGGAGGGGGAAGTTGCATGGCGGTTCGTCGAAACACAAGTCGCGCTTCCGATTCACTCAACATGTGAGCCGAGCGCTCAAGGCCGACGCGGAACCCGTGATGGGACACAATTTCGTGACAGAGCGCATGGAGTGTGCAGACCTTCATCTTTTCGGAAAGGCCGGGCCGCGCCGCATCTAAGCGCTCCTCCATTTCTTGAGTTGCGCGTTTTGAGAAGGTGACGGCCAAAATTTTATCCGGAGGCACTTTTTCGAGATCGATAGCATGCAAGATCTTTGAAATGATGACCCGCGTTTTGCCCGTTCCAGGCCCGGCCAAAACTAGGAGATGAGCGTCTTTAGATTCAATGGCGCTCTTTTGGGCGGGGGTAAATTTCATCGCCACTCAGTCTAATGGGCCAAAGCGGGCTCTGAAAAGGCCAGAACGTTGACAAACAGGTTTTGCGGATTAGGTTTTGACCTATAGATTATGGATAACGTGGATACACATCGAGACGACGAGGAATTGAACGAGACTCCGGAAGAGGCGGCCCCTTCGGAATCGAAGGAGATGGATCCGCCTATTGCACTGCCAACGCGCCTTCACATTGAGGAGTTGGAGCGAAAGGTGGCGGAGTATGACGCAAAAATCAGCGACATTCGGGATTACGTTCGAAAGATGGAAGCTGAGATCGCGGACATTCGCAGTCGCTCCACGCGCGAAGTAAGTCGAGCAGTCGACGCGAAGGTCATTTCCTTTTTGAGAGATTTATTACCGACGCTCGATAATTTTGAATTGGCCTTGAAGGCTGATGAGCCTCAGCAAGGACCTTTGGCGGATGGACTTCGAATGATTGCGCAGCAATTTTCTGAGTTTCTAAAAAATGCGGGCTTAGTTCGGGTCGAAAGCGTGGGACAAAAATTTGATCCGCACGTGCACGAAGCGATCGTCACCAAGCCTGTGGAGAATCCCGAAGAAGACGGAATGATCCTCCAGGAATTTAAGGCGGGGTATAAATTTAAGGAAACTGTCGTTCGACCCGCTCAAGTGATGGTGGGAAGTACGTGAGCGCGGATCCGCTCCTCTCGCATATTAAATTCAACTTTCCCGTTTTAGCGCATCTTTTGAAATCTCTAAGCGTGGATCGCTTTCGTCGAATGGCGAGGGATGAAGTTCTTTTTAAATTTATCGCGGATCGATTTGATCCTGCAGTCTTGGTGGATCATCTTGTGCAAGCGGAGAAAGAGGCGCTTGAGTTGGCAGAGATGAGTCTTCTGAAATTGGTGGATTCAGAGAAATTGGAGACTCAACTTCATCGCTCCGCAGAGAAGATTGAGACGCACGCGCTTGCGATTCTTCGAGAGACGGGACCTGTGTCGGAGGCGCTCTTACAGGCGAGAGTGAGTTGGCTAGATGCGCGGGTTCAATTTTATCGACGTTGGCTGAGTATTTCCGATCACTTTGATTCACCGATTGATTTAGCTCGCGCTGCATTTCGTTCAGCCAAAAATTTTCAAAAGGCTTTGGATATCGTAATCGATTCCGAGCGAAAACTCGCCGATGAGATTGTTCGCCAAACTCCGCCTCTTCACCGCTTCTTGGTGCGCAAACAGATGAACTTCGAGATGAAAAGCGTGGAAGAAATCTGGGAGGATTTCACAAAGGAAGCGTTCAGAGAAACGCCTGCGCTCCCGTAAAATAGCGGGCTCCAACGCCTCGTATACGCTAGCAACTAAGGTTACGGGATCCCGGGATTTGACCCGCATGTTAACTTTATCCCTTATGGGGCGCTTTTTTCCGAGAACTCATCCAAGATATAAAATTGACTCTGTCTTACCGATGCAAATTGAAATTCCCGTGGGCCGGGGGCAGACGAAACACACGCTTCATACGATGGGCCTCGGTGGTTTCGGCTTTTTTGGTCACTCCAAGCTCGCTGAATTGCTTCGCAAGGGGCCGGTTCCCATGTTCATGCTGATTGGAAATAAACGTGTGGAAATTTTGGGACGCGCTCGCTACTGCCAGTTTCTTCCAAATGCCGTAAAAGATGCTCCGTATTTCATTGGCATTCAATATGAGGCACTCAATCCTGAGGTTCAGTTCTTCCTTAAAAGCTTGATTCAAGCCGCTGTCGTTAAGGGCCACATGAAAACAGCCAGCTCTGGCTAATAACTTTTGACTCCCCTCTCTACGCCCCATTAACGTGCGATTGGGTTTTTTGGGTGAATTGGTGGGAGTAAATTTTCAATACAATTCAATTCGTGCGTTCGCGGCTATCGCGTTGGGAATCTGCGCCTTGGTTTCGAGCAGCGATTCGGTATGGAGTCGCAACTGCAGCAAAGCTGTTCTTATTTCCACAAACGGCCCTTCGCACTCCATGCTGAAAAAGTCCGTCTTTATCTTTCGCAATCTTCACCAGGACCTTTGGTCCGCCTGGAATTTCAATATGCAGGGGCTCGTCTTTCACGCGAACGATTTACTTTTGGAGAATGCGGAATTTCGAGTGCGCGAAAATGCGAGACAACAAGTAATTCGCGAGCGGCGAAAGGTAGTGCATGCGGGCGTGAGAGGTATCGTTACTTCATTTCGAGAACAGGATATTCGGGGATGGCAACGCGTTCGCTACAATCCCTATGAGGGGCCCCATTTTGTGCGTGTCTCGGATGGATCGCCGGTATTTTTCGCCGATAAAGTGTATTTCCGCGGCGATGGAAAGGTTTTCGCCCGGGGAATTCGTTGAGATTGCGCGTTCCTCTCGGTTAGGATCCTGGCATATGGCAACTCAGCCTGTGCGTTTTCTTACAGCCGCGTCTCTGTTTGATGGTCATGATGCTGCGATCAATGTGATCCGGCGAATTTTGCAAGACCGTGGGGCAGAGGTCATTCACTTGGGCCACAATCGTGGTGTGCAAGAAATCGTACGCGCCGCTATTCAAGAGGATGTCGATGGCATTGCCATCAGCTCTTACCAAGGCGGTCACAATGAATATTTCCGCTATCTCATCGACACGCTTAAGGAGCGGGATCACTCACACATTCAAGTTTTTGGGGGCGGCGGCGGAGTAATTTTGCCCGAGGAGATTGAGGCGCTTCATAAGTATGGCGTGAAACGAATTTTTTCGCCGGATGATGGAATGAAGCTCGGCTTAGAAGGCATGGGCCGAGAAATGGTCTCAGCCTGTGAAACGGCTCGCGCCAAAAGATCGGCTCCGAAGGTGGAGTGGACTCTAGAACATTGGGGCCGAAGCATTTCCGCATTAGAGGCGGGAGTCAATACAGCCAGCGGGCCGACAAAAGCAAAAGGGCAAATCGAGCGGAAGGGCCAGGTTCTTGGAATCACGGGCACGGGCGGCGCGGGCAAATCCTCATTGATCGACGAGTTGGTGCTGAGATTTCTACATGAGTTTCCAGCAATCAAGATTGCGATTTATTCCATCGACCCGACGAAACGAAAAACGGGCGGGGCACTGCTCGGTGATCGCATCCGAATGAATGCCATCGACGATGACCGAGTATTCATGCGTTCGCTCGCCACTCGCGGTTCCGGCCAAGATTTAAATGTTTCAATTGGAGAAATTGTTTCTGCCAGTCGAAATATGCCTTTCGATTTGGTGATTGTTGAAACTCCGGGCATTGGGCAGGGCTCGAGCTCGATTACGGATTTGGTCGATAGTTCCCTGTATGTGATGACGTCAGAGTACGGCGCCGCCACCCAGCTTGAGAAAATCGATATGATCGATTTTGCAAATTTCATTGCGATTAATAAGTTCGATCGCCGCGGATCAGACGATGCTCTTCGAGAAGTACGAAAGCAATATCGACGATCACGAAAGCTTTTTCAGGCGCCTCCCGATGAAGACCTTCCGGTGTATGGAACGCGCTGTAATATTTTTAGCGACGCGGGTGTCACGCGTCTCTATCGTGCCATCGCAAATCACCTTCAGAGTTCGTTTGCTGACTTTCCGAAGAAAGAGCGAGATTTCCTCGCCGCAACGAATGAGGCCCATGTCGTAGTTCCCGCCGATCGAACGCTTTATCTCACGCAAATTGCTTCGACGGTGCGAGATTATCATCGGACAAATGAGAAAGGTGCTGAAACGGCTCGTCAGGCTTACGTTCTCAAGGAGGCGAGTGCGCTGGTCAAAGATCATAAACTTAAGACTATGGCCGATGAAAAGTACGGTCAGTTGACGTCTGAGGCGCGCGGATGGATAGAATCCTGGCCAAAAATTTACGATGATTATCAAAAGGATCATGTGAATTTCCCTGTTCGCGATAAAGTCATAAAAGCGTCGCAAACCTTTACCTCGTTGAGCGGATTGTTATTGAAGCGGGTGACGCCGCCGAAGTTATTCACCTGGGATCAAATTATTTATTTTTGCTCACGCGAGAATCTTCCGGGGTATTTTCCCTTCACTTCAGGAATTTATCCTTTCAAGCGCTTAGAGGAAGAGCCGCGAAGACAATTCGCTGGCGAGGGACCGCCCGAGCGTACGAACAAGCGTTTTCATTATTTGTGTCGAAACGATCAGGCCAAGCGACTCTCCACTGCTTTTGATTCCGTCACGCTTTACGGTGAAGATCCCGACCCACGACCGGATATCTACGGCAAGGTCGGTGAGTCAGGTGTCAGCATCGCCTCCCTCGAGGACATGAAGGTGCTCTATCGCGGTTTTGATCTTTGCGATCCAACGACGTCTGTGTCCATGACGATCAATGGACCCGCGCCGATCATGTTGGCGTTCTTTTTTAATGCCGCGATTGATCAGCAGTTAGAAAAATTTAAAACTGAGAAAAAGCGAGAGCCGTCGGATGCTGAGCGAAAGGAACTCGAACAATTTACGTTGCAAAGCGTTCGCGGCACGGTGCAGGCGGATATTTTGAAAGAAGATCAGGCTCAAAATACCTGCATCTTCTCCACGGAATTTGCACTTCGGATGATGGCTGATATCCAGCAATTTTTTATCGATCATCGGGTTCGCAATTATTATTCGGTCAGCATTTCCGGATATCATATCGCTGAAGCGGGTGCGAATCCGATCTCTCAATTGGCCTTTACTCTCGCAAATGGATTTACGTTTGTGGAATATTACCTCGCTCGGGGAATGAAGATTGATGATTTCGCACCGAATCTCTCCTTTTTCTTCAGCAACGGTTTGGACCCCGAATACTCGGTCATTGGAAGAGTGGCCCGCCGCATTTGGGCTGTCGCCATGAAAAATCTGTATGGTGGAAATGATCGATCGCAAAAACTAAAATATCATATTCAAACTTCGGGCAGAAGTTTACACGCGCAAGAAATCGAATTTAACGATATTCGAACAACGCTGCAGGCTCTTACGGCCATCTACGACAATTGTAATTCGCTTCATACAAATGCTTACGATGAGGCGATCACGACTCCCACAGAAGAGAGCGTTCGCCGGGCGATGGCCGTCCAGATGATTATCCAAAAGGAATTCGGCTCTGCGAAGACCGAGAATTTTACGCAAGGCTCATTCGTGCTTTCCGAGCTTACTGATTTGGTGGAAGAAGCAGTGCTGAAAGAATTTGAGCGCATTTCGACTCGCGGTGGGGTTTTGGGCGCGATGGAAACACAGTATCAACGCTCAAAAATTCAAGAAGAGAGCATCTACTATGAGCGGTTGAAGCATTCCGGAGAGCTTCCCATCGTGGGAGTAAATACTTTTCTTCCCGAGTCGGGCGCAGTGCGCGGGAAGATTCCCCTCGCGCGCTCCAATGAGGCGGAGAAAAATTTGCGGCTGAAAGAAATTGGGGAGTATCGCTCGAAACGGGAGAGGGAAACCAATGCGGCGCTGGAAGACCTAAAGCGCACCGCGCTTTCGGGAGAAAATATTTTTGCTTCGCTCATGCGCGCGGCCCGCGTCTGCAGCTTGGGTCAGATGAGTCATGCTCTTTATCAAGTGGGCGGAAAATATCGTCGAAACATTTAGCCGCTTTTTAATTTAAATGAAGCAGATAAGATTCCATGGAACTCCGGTATCGACGGAGGTTTTTCATAAATTCGAGAAGGGCTCTTGCGCCGCGGGGATGTAGCAATTTCGTCCAAGCGAGTTGCGACGCCGGGGTCAAAAAGCAAAGATCGGCATTAAGTCCATCCACCACGCCTCGTATAAATGTCAGCTTTTCTCGCACCCGAGGAGAGCAAGCTTTCCAAAGATACGCCATTTCCATGTCCACGAGTTGAGCGCCGGTCGATTCCTGAAGCTCAGACTTTTCTTTCGGGGTTCGAATGAGGTGCGACACGCTCACAAGTCGCGCATCGAAAAGTGTTTCTTGAGAGGCCTTCAATTCGCTCGCGCTATCGGGACCAATCACATGGGTGATTTGCAAAGTATCGCCAGGGCGAAATTCTTTCGTGAGTGCACCGGCGCAGCCGTACACGATGATGCGATCCACAGTGGATTGACTCTCGAGCTCAGCGGCGAGTTTTCGAGCTCGCTCTGGACCCATGCCAAAGACTTTGGTGAGAGATCGAAATGCGCGAGGCACCTCGAAAATCGTCGGGCAGTAGTACGCTGTTTGTGTGCTCACGGGACGAGCTTTCCTTCAGCCATCATCATCAACTCCACTTGGAGTACCCCAAAACAAATGATCCATAGAAGCGGCAAAATGAACTTCAATTTTTTCGTGCGAAAATAAACCAAAGGAACGGGTTGTCGAAGAAGTGTGTAGAGCTGCAAAAGGATGAACGGCGCCGCCGCGCTGAAGATGAAAACCATCGGCGAGGCTATCGCATGGTAAATAAACGTTCCGCCAAGAATGCCCGAGAGAAATAAGATAAGAACTTTTCTTTCTTTGGAGAGATCTCGCGCATCGAAGCTGCCTTGATCGTGGGGAATGAGAAGAGACGCGGACGTCAGAAAACTTAAGATGCCAATGGAAGCAAAAACATTGCCATGACTGATGAAGAGAGTGGGAACCAGCCAAATCGCCGTTCGAACCACGCCCCAAATGTAAATGGAAGCGATCAAGGCTCCGACGATGATCACGAGGGCTGACATATCGATTTACATTTTAAACGAAGCGCCAAACGCAAGACCATTGACGGCCTTTCTTTCCGTGGTGCGAGTAAAGGCGGCTGTGATTTCCATCTTTGGGCCCAGCACGGCAGCCCCGACGGAAAAGAAATCGTCTGAGCCGGAGCGGTCGAATCGATAGCCTCCGCGAACGGCAAAATATTTTTTAAACAAAAGATCGGCTCCCAGAGAATAGTTCCAGTCTTGGCCTGCCAAAACAAACCGACGATCGCTTTCAAAAGAAAATCGGACCATCTCCGGATAAATGTAGAGCAGGGCCATGTGCACGTCAGGAGGAAGTTGTGTGTTGCTCTCCGTGTCGAGAAGGTGTCGCGAGTAGATCGCCAACGAAATTCCGTAGGCTGCCGGGATGAGCACGCCGATACTGCCAGTAAAGTGCCAACCATTTCCTCGCGCGACGCTCGAAAAATTCAACGCTTGGGCAGTTGCTCCGAAAGCTCCGTACGCCGTTTTGTAAGCACCCCCTAAGGTATATGCGTGGCGCTGGCTCGGTCCGTAGTCGTTCCAGGTGAAATGGAAGCCTGCGACAGCGGGAAGCTTCCCATCGACAAGGGACACGCTCCATCGTTGTTCATCTCGAGGTAAATTTTGCCAAGATCCGCCGACGGAATTTGTATTTTGAAAATATGCCAGATTCGCTGGATTAGTGAGGAAAGCATCGTGATCCACCGAAAGTCCCGCACCGGCTCCACCAAAGGAAAGTGTAGAAGGGCCCCAGTCTGCGGTAGGAGGAGTGGGCAGAGAATATGCCGATTCCGAAAAAGCCAAAAGGACGAGTCCCGCGAGAAGCGCTGGCAAAGCGGCTTGGGGACTGAAGAAACGGCAGGTCTTTACAGACGAGAGTGGTCTCATTAGAATCTGAACTT
Source organism: Bacteriovoracaceae bacterium UBA2394 (assembly GCA_002343335.1). Classification (GTDB taxonomy): domain Bacteria; phylum Bdellovibrionota; class UBA2394; order UBA2394; family UBA2394; genus UBA2394. The sequence continues at coordinate 9,508 of DDSI01000099.1, read as the reverse complement.
ACATCCTGGGGGTAGGGTGACAAATGAAAATCCGTTAGGTCCTCGGTCAGGTCCGAAAAAAAAAGGAGTTGATCTGCTGGGACTGAATCATTAAGAAGACGCGGACCGGGAAGGTGACGCCGCTTAGTGAATAAGTGGAATTTCCTTAGGCAAGGAAAGCCTAAGGAGGGTGTAAATAGCAGTAATGTAAGGAACTTTTTATGTTGTCGAAGAAGAAGCTGGGTGATTACAAAAAGATACTCCAGTCCCGCCTTGGCGAACTTTTAAATGAGGCCGATCGTGCCGTTAAAGATATCTCAGAGACTGAATCCGAGACGTCCTCGGATCCTACCGATCAAGCAGTTCAAGAGCTCGATCGCAGCCGTTTATTACGATTCAAGGATCGTGAGCGAAAGCTGATCCGAAAGATTGAGAAAGCTCTCAATCGAATCGAGGAGGGTACCTATGGGGGCTGTGAAGCTTGCGGCGCTCCGATTTCGGAAGCCCGTTTGAAGGCCCGTCCCATGACCACTCTTTGCATCGACTGCGCTACTGAAATGGAAAGCGAAGAAGCGAAATCCAAATTGTTTGGTGGCGAAATTGGCGAAGCCTACGACAGCGATGGTGAAGAGGGCGGCGACGAAGAAGCCAACACCGCGTAGTCTAAGTTTTTGAGTCGGTGGCAGTGTGCCGACGTTAGAAATTGAAAAGGCCCGTCGCAAGACGGGCCTTTTTGCATTTAAACATTCGCTTGAAGGGGAAGTTTGTTTCAAAACTTCCCCGCTACCTGAGCGGCCGGTCAATGCCGAAGCGAAGCGAGGCCAATAAACGGTTAGGCTCTAGACTCTAGCGTAGAAACTCGATTTGCAATCGCTTGGAAATCGGTGCTCGGCGCTGTGGCCACGTTGTTGTTGGCGAGATAACGATCGAGTTGAGTTTCGATGCGTTTATCCAAACTATTTTGACACGCCATCGCAGCCGTCTCGATTTGAGCTTGAAGATTCGTGGCTTCGGTTTGAGTGAGATCGCCCTTTGCGACAAGTCTTTCCAGATGCGTACGAAGATCTTCGGCCGATTGAGTCTGAGTATCGAGAATGCCCAAAATATATTTGCGCATGAATTCAAACAGATTGTTGCTGCCGCTTTTAATAATGGTTTTTAGGATCGTGACAGGCAAAACGCTCTGATGAGTTTTTTCTTGTTCATAGAGCACTTGCGTCAAAATAAGTGCGGTCACGTCGGCTTTGGTGTTGTTATCGATCACTACGATCTCTTGACCCTCTCGGATCATCTTCGCAATGCCGTCGAGCGTTACGTAACAGCTATCTTGCGTGTCGTAGAGTTTACGATTTTGGTATTTTTTTATGACTCGGATGGTCTCGGCCATGATATCTCCCCTCAATAATATGATCACCCTTCGCGGAGCTCCCAAAATCACTTCGGAAGCGCTTCGCCGCAACATCCCATCCTCGTTTTGCGAATCTGGAATGGGCCTCTGATGTTCCTCCTACATCAAAAACCAAGATCTCAACCCTTTAAGAAATATTACAGAGAGCGTTAAAAAGTGCGTCAAGAGTTTAATTCCGTCCTCTCGCTTTGTTGACGCTTTTGTAAGCGCTCCGATAGACTGCGCTCGTGTTTCTTTCGGAGTATCTTGGCGTTGCTGTTCTCCTTATATTAGGTCTATTGGCCGGCTGTGGCGCTGTTGCAGCGGCCTGGCTCTTTGGCGCAAAGCGTTACTACCCCAATAAGACGAGTGCCTACGAATGCGGAATCCCGAGCGAGGGGGCTGAAAATGAAAGATTTAGCGTCCGTTTCTACCTTGTTGCGGTCTCGTTCATCCTTTTTGACATCGAAACGATTTTTTTAGTGCCTTGGGCATTGGGCTTCAGGGGCTTTTTGGATAATGGCCATGGTCTTTACATTTGGACTGTGGGCCTCGTGTTTTTGGCTGTTCTCACTCTGGGCCTGGTCTATGAGTGGCGAAAGGGCCTCTTGGACTGGAACACTTAGGTGGTAGAGACATTTCTTTCGAATCCCGATTTCATTAAATGGGCATTTTTTGCGGGCAAGATCCTCCTTTTGTTTGGACTCGCCTTTGGAGTGGTGGCTCCTGTGATGATTTGGGTCGAGCGCCGAGTGGCGGGACTCATTCAAGATCGCTACGGCCCTAATCGCGTGGGTCCCTTCGGATTACTCCAGTCTCTGGCAGACGGGATTAAGCTTCTTTTGAAAGAAGATCTTCGACCCACAGAAATTCGACCGGTCTTTTATCTCTTAGCTCCCATTCTTTCTGTGATCCCCGCGGCGATGGCTTTTGCGGTGATCCCCTTTGGACCGCCGACGACATTGGGAGGTTTGTTGCCAACCCCGATGCGGTTGCAAATTGCGGAACTGAATGTCGGGCTAGTTTATGTGCTCGCCATTAGCTCCCTGAGCGTTTACGCGATCGCGCTTGCGGGTTGGGCATCCAATAATAAATTTAGTGTGCTTGGCTCGCTTCGCGCTTCAGCTCAAATGATTAGCTATGAATTGGCGGCGGGCCTGGCCATCGTGTCGGTGATCCTTTTGAGCGGGTCGGTGGATTTAATGGCCATCGCACAATCTCAGACGGAAATGTGGAATATTTTCCCAGGCTTTTTGGCATTTTTGGTTTTCTTGCCGGCGATATTTGCAGAAACCAATCGCACCCCTTTTGATCTTCCTGAGGCGGAAGCGGAACTGGTGGTTGGGTATCATACCGAATATTCCGGAATTAAGTTCGGGCTCTTTTTCCTCGCCGAGTATGTCAACATGGCCACAGTCTCCGCGCTCTGCATTTTATTTTTCTTCGGTGGCTGGGAGTTTTTACCATGGCTTTCTTGGGAGAAAATCGGCGTAGATCTAAACACTTTCTGGTTCATTCCCACGATTTGGTTCTTCACGAAGATTGCGGCGTTTCTCTTTTTCTTTGTCTGGGTGCGCTGGACGCTACCGCGTTTTCGATATGATCAATTAATGAGCATTGGTTGGAAGACCCTTATTCCGATCGCGCTCCTTAATATTTTAATCACTACGACCTACTTGGTTTTTGAAAAGGCCTCCTAACTATGCTTCAGCAGAGTCTGTTTATTATTATGGCAGCTTTGGTTCTTCTCACCGCCGGGCTGGTTGCTTTTCGACCTCGACCCATAGAGTCCGCCATGTGGTTGATCTTGAATTTCTTTTTTACAGCGGGCTTGTATGTATTGCTGGGATCTCACTTTGTCGCCGTCATTCAAATCTTGGTCTACGCCGGTGCGATTATGGTTCTCTTTGTATTCGTGATCTTGCTGTTAAATCTGGACCCAAAGGAACTGGGCGATGAAACGAGTTTGCACTGGTCGTCAGTGGTGATGTTTGTGGGGATGCTTAGTTTTTTGCTTCTTATTTTGCATGTGGCAGGTCCCCAGACCTTGGAACCCATGGAGGGGTTACTTCCCGATTCCAAGTTTGGCAGTGTGGAGGCGCTCGCGCAGAAGTTGCTGACGGATTACGTGTGGGGCTTTGAATTGGCGGGCGTGATATTGCTTTTGGCGATCGTGGGTGTGGGCATGTTGGCGTATCGAAAACCCAAACCCAAAACGCCTAAATTTTTGGATCACCAGGAGCGACCCGTATGAGCGCGCCAATAGCCTACGTCCTTTTCCTAAGCTTTGCGGTCTTTTGTTTTGGAGCCTGCGGATTTCTGATTCGCAAAAATGCACTCTCTTTGCTCATCTGTTTGGAGCTCATGTTGAGTGGTGTGAATATGGCTTTCGTGGGCTTTTCTCGTCTTCACCAAAATGAGGGCGGCAATGTGCTCTATTTTTTAGTCATCACGGTGGCCGCTTGTGAGAGCGCGATAGGTTTGGCGCTCATCTTGAATTTCTTTCGTTTGAAAAAATCTGTCCGCCTCGACGAGGCCCGAGCTTTGGAGGGTTGATGGAAGAACAATCTCATTTGCAATGTATTGCGGCCTTGGCGGTTCTTCTGCCTCTCGTAGGAAGCGCGCTTTGGTTCTCTTTGGGTAAAAAATTTGGCGAAAAATTTGTCTCGATCGGCGCCGTGAGCTTTTTGGCGCTCAGCTTTGCCTGTATCGCCTATATTTTCTTTACAGCGACTCTTCCACTTCGAATTAATTTTTTCCAATGGCTGCCACTGGGTACGAGCTCCGTCTCGTTCGCATTTCTTTTTGACCCGCTTTCGCTGGCACTTTCGATGGTGGTGACGGGTGTGGGTACGCTCATTCATCTCTATGCAACGGGCTACATGCACGGCGATGCAGGCTTTGGACGATTCTTCTCTTATTTGAATCTCTTCGTTTTTTCGATGTTAATGCTCACCTTGAGCGATTCTCTTCCTGGGTTATTCCTTGGTTGGGAGGGAGTGGGGCTTTGCTCGTATTTGCTCATTAGTTTTTGGTTCACGGATGAAGCGAATGCCAGCGCCGGGAAAAAGGCATTCATCGTCAATCGCGTGGGAGACTTTGGATTTCTTCTCGCCATGTTTTGTATTTTCAAAGTTTTTGGCGCGCTTTCCATTCCGGAAATTTTGCAGACTGTTCAGGCCGGAAATTTTAGTGGCGATGATTTATTTTGGACTAGACTCGCTTGCTTTGGACTCGTGCTCGGTGCTGCGGGAAAGAGCGCACAGATTCCTCTCTACGTTTGGTTGCCTGACGCTATGGCGGGCCCCACTCCGGTTTCCGCGCTCATTCATGCGGCGACGATGGTCACCGCGGGAGTTTATTTGTGTTGCCGAATGCAACCCTTGTTCTTGCTCCACTTGGATGTGCTTAATGTGATTGCTTACATGGGAGCGATCACGGCATTTTTTGCTGCGACGATTGCGATTTTCCAGAACGACATCAAAAAAGTTTTGGCCTACTCGACAATCTCTCAACTGGGTTACATGTTTCTCGCCGTGGGGCTTGGCGCTCCCGTTGCGGCCTATTTCCATTTGATCACCCACGCTTTTTTCAAAGCCCTCTTGTTCCTGGGTGCTGGCTCCGTGATTCACGGTCTTCATCACGAACAGGACATGCGACACATGGGCGGCCTTCGAACGAAAATGCCAATCACCTTCTGGTGTATGACCATTGGAGTCTTAGCCATTGCCGGCGTGCCACCTCTGTCGGGCTTTGTGAGCAAAGATGAAATTTTGCACAATGTTTGGGGCAATCACGATTGGACGCTTGTCGCTCTCGCCTTTACGACGGCATTTATGACGGCCTTCTATATGGGTCGCCTTTGGATCATGACTTTCTTTGGAAAGTTCCGTGGACACCATGAAGCGCATGAATCTCCTTGGACGATGACGAGTGTGCTTGTGATCTTGGCGGCGGCTTCGGCTTTAGCTGGAATTCTGAATTGGCCGCATCTTTGGGGCGGAAGCGAAACGCTTGGAACTTATTTAAGCACGGTTGTTCAGGCACTCATTCATCATGCCGAGGATCCAGCCCATGCCCTTCAATCCTCCCTTACGCTCGCCGTTGTCTCTTCCTTGGTGGGATTAGCGGGACTTACAATTGCTTATTTTCGCTATCGAAATTTTTCGGGAGAAGAGTTTTCGTCTCCGGCCTTCAGGCCATTTCAGAATAAATATTATATCGATGAACTCTACGATGCGATTGTCGTCAAAAATTTGAGAATGTTTGGAAAGTTTTTGTGGAAGGTGGTGGATGGATTTGTCCTAGACGGCGTTCTGAATGGCAGTGCGGCTTTGGCCTCGCGAACGTCTACTTATTTGCGCCAACTGCAAACAGGTTTGATGCAGCAGTATGCTCTATGGATTTGGATTGGATTTTTGATTCTCCTACTTGGAGCTTGGACGGGACGGAGCTAACGCATGTTGAATTCTAATTACTTACTCGTTCTCTTTGCCTTTCCTTTTTTGGCGACCCTGATTGTTTCGATGGTGCGTGGTCGCGGGCAAGCGGTGACCTGGGTCTCCATTGCTTTGGCGCTGGGATATTTTATCGTGGTGTTGCTCGGCCTCACGGTCACGGAACTTCGTTATGAGGCGACTTGGTTTCTTCCGCTCGGTCTCAAGTACGGGCTCTATTTAGATTCTTATGCCTACTACCTCATTTTGCTTTCATCCTTTTTGACTTTGCTTGCACTTTTTTATTCTCGCGGCGTCGTTGAAAAGAAAATCACAGCCTACCACGCACTCTTTCACGCGCTTCAAGCGACAGTCGTTGCGTGTTTACTCTGCGATGATCTCGTTTTCTTCTATGTATTTTGGGAAGCAATGCTCATTCCAATGTATTTCATCATCGGCGTTTGGGGTGGACAGCGGCGGCTCTATGCCACGATGAAATTTTTCCTCTACACCTTTGCCGGATCGCTTTTCATGTTGCTCGGGCTCATTGCGGTTTACATTTACTACTACAAGGCCACGGGCGTTTGGACGGCGAGCTTTCAAACGCTCATGGAATATTTCCAAACCAATCCGATGCCCGTGACCGTGCAAAGCTGGATTTTTCTAACGTTTGTTTTATCCTTCGCCATCAAAGTCCCGCTCTTTCCCTTTCACACCTGGTTGCCCGATGCGCACGTGGAAGCTCCTACAGCGGGCTCCGTCATTCTGGCGGGGATTCTACTCAAGATGGGAACGTACGGTCTCATGCGATTTGCCGTACCACTCTTTCCGGAAGCGGCGCAGGCCTTTGCGGGCCCGCTTTGCTTTCTCTCGGTGGTGGGAATTATTTTGGGAGCCCTGGTCGCTTGGCAACAGACCGATATTAAAAAACTTATCGCCTATTCTTCGGTGAGCCATTTGGGATTTGTGACACTGGGAATTTTCATGATGACGGAAACTGGATGGAACGGAGCCTATTTGCAGATGATCAATCACGGGATCTCCACCGGCGCGCTCTTCTTGCTCGTTGGATTTCTATATGATCAGCGTCACACCCGAGATATCTCCGCATACGGTGGACTGGCAAAAATTCTACCAATGTTCACGCTGATATTAGTAGTGATGACGTTGAGTTCGGTGGCGCTTCCGGGAACCAATGGATTTGTGGGCGAGTTTTTAATTTTGCTTGGAAGTTTTCAATCCAATACCGCAAGTTGGATTTGGGTCGTCCTTGCCAGTGTGGGTGTAATTCTAGGCGTGATCTATATGCTGCATATGATTCAAAAGCTTTGCTACGGAAAGCCCAGTAAGCCCGAGGTAGAGACGATGACGGATCTCACTTGGAAAGAGTGGGTGCTCTATTCGCCTCTCGTAGCGTTGGTATTTTTCATGGGTATTTATCCGATTTGGTTTTTAGGGCCGATACAGGAAAAAACGGCCGGCATTTTTGCAACGATTGCGCCATTTTTGGCGAAGTAGAGCAAGCGAGAAGGAATTCGTATGTTTGAAAAACTTATTCAGGACTCGATGACAGCGTTGCCAATGTTGCACTGGCCGATTCTGGCGTGCTTGGTGCTCGTCGTGAATTTATTTGGCCGTGGAGGACCGCAATTTTATCTGGGCTTCGTAGCGCTTGGGCTGATTGCGTCTTTGAGTTGGGATATCGCTATCTTCAACAATGAACTTAGAGAAACAGTTTTTTCCGGTGGAGTGGTTTGGGATTCCTATGCTCAAGTCTTCACCATCATTGCGAAAGCCATGGTGCTTGTGGTGACCTTGACGGTGTTTCCCGTCGCAGGACTTCAAACTAAATTTTTTAAATCTGCCTTCGATCAGACGGCGGAATTTTTAGTGTGCCTACTTCTCTCGGGAATGGGGGTTTCCATCTTGGCGTCGGCCGCGGATCTCACTTCTTTGTTTTTGGGATTGGAAATCATGTCCATTGGACTCTATTGCCTTTGCGGATTTTACCGAGCGGACGTTCGCTCGACTGAAAGCGGATTCAAATATCTCATGATTGGCGCGTTTTCGACGGCAATCTTTCTTTATGGCGTGGCTTTCATCTACGGCGCTACGGGAGAAACTTCTTATGCGTTAATCGCACAAAAAATGACCACGTTAGCGGGAGATCCTCTCGTAAAGCTTGGCGTACTTTTCACGTTGGCTGGACTGGCGTTTAAATTGGCATTTGTACCCTTCCATCTCAACACCGCCGATGTTTACGAGGGTGCTCCAACGCCGGTGACGGGCTATTTGGCTACGATCGTAAAGGTCGGAGTTTTGGCGGCGAGCTTACGACTTCTTTGGGGCGTACTTGAATCCGTTTCTGGAATGTGGATCTCTTCTTGGATTGCCCTCTGCGCGCTTTCGATTGTCATTGGAAATGTCGTTGCCCTTCAGCAAAGAACGATGAAGAAACTTTTGGCTTTCTCGAGCATATCGCACGCGGGATTTATGGGTTTGGGTCTATTGGTTTCGAACCCTCAATCGGGAGATGTCTTTCCTCTGATGAGTTATATCATCGTTTACTCTGCAATGAGCCTCGGACTCTTTGCGCTGCTCACCTATTTGGAAAATGGCGAAAAGCCACTTCTCATTGAAGACCTTCGTGGCCTTGTTCGAAAGAAAGTCTGGGTGAGTTTAGCTCTCGGAATTTTTATTTTCGGTCTTGCGGGTATTCCGCCTTTTGCTGGTTTCATGATCAAGTTTTGGATTTTTCAAGCACTCATCGAGCAGGGATATTGGACCGCCGCGTGGATTGGAGTGTTGGGCTCTTTACTAGGAGCCGCTTATTATTTGAAAGTTTTGATGACGATCTTCATTTCGGAAGAAGAGGGGTCGCTCATTTCTTATGCGCCGCCCCGAGATCCGATTTTGTCGTTACGACTCGTCGTAATTGCTGCCACGCTTTTAACCCTCCTAGGAGGGGTCCGGCCCCAGCTTTACGCGCATTGGATTTTCAGCACTCTAGCGCTAAAATAAAGCCTTGGATTCGGGGGATTCCAAAAATAAAAAGCCAGATGGGGGACGTGATCTTCTATCAGAACTCTTCGACGCTGACGAAGTTTCAAAGCTCGACAGCACGGAGAGCGGCAAGCGTAGTCCCTTCGATCAACCCACTCAAATCGACGCCACGCAATCCAATCCAAAACCTAAGGGTAAGTTTGTTCAGGAGTTGGACCAGCTTCTCTCGACTACCGACACGGCTTTAAAAAATCCTGAGGTGAGTGGAGTCGAGGAAGCAACCGAAATTGCTAAACCAGGTCTATCCCAATCGACTCCGCCAACTCCAGCGCCAAGCGCTCCTTCCCCTCCACCTACAGCGGGAAAGACCTTTGAGTTTGGCGATAATCTTTTTGAGGGGATTCTAGATGAAGGCACGATTGCCGACGAAAAAATAAATTTCTTTGAAGCCCCTGCGAGTAAATCCATTCCCGATCACTCGGGAAGTGGCGAAACTATTCCGATGGATCTCGGAGGAGTGCGCGACCAAACGATTTTGCTAGATAAACCTTTGGACGCCACCTCAGCGCCCACGTCCACAACGTCCGACGATCCCATTGATCGCGCTCTTCGAGAGGCCTTTGAAGGTGACGAAAAAGCTGGAGGAGCGAATGAAGATCTCTCCGTAGAAGATCATGTGGCCTCGCTCAGAGCCTCCATGGGG
>DDSI01000252.1 GCA_002343335.1 Bacteriovoracaceae bacterium UBA2394 | reverse complement strand
CTATCCGAATCTCCATTCACAGGTCCTTCCAGAAGATTTTGCGGAGAAGGTTCGGTTTTCACTCGACTATGAAATGGTTTTAAATCCCATTGATTTTATGCGACGGCGATCTGCTTTGTATTACGAGTCGCCCACGCTAGAGACGGCAGAGAAAATTTCTGCCATCTTTCGACAGACACACGAACAGCACTCTCAAGCTCCGCTTCAAACGGATATAGAAGCGACGAAAGCATCTCTTCAGTGGGATCAGAAAGGATTTGTCGCATGAAATCACGGCCAACTTCGGAGCGTATCGCAGTCATTTCGGATGGGACTTGCGAAACGGCGGAGAACTACGTGCGCGCAATTCTTGCCCTGTTCAATAAATCGCACATTGAGCTCTCTCGCTTTCCACGCGTCCGACAAGAGGGCGAGCTCATTCGGACCCTCGATCAGCTTACACCGCCCTTTCTTGTGGTTTACACTTTTGCTACCGAACAACTGCGAAAGACCATTTGGTCTGAAATCAAAAAGCGCGGACTTCGTGGCTACGACATTCTTTACCCCGCATTGCCGCTCTTTGCGGAATTCTTGGAATCCACACCCACGGAGAAACAGGGAAATTTGCATACCGTGGAAGCCGTAAATTATTTCGATCGTATGGAAGCCGTTGAATATACTGTGAAGCATGATGACGGACTTCGAATGGGAGATTTGCAGGACGCGAATATTATTTTAACGGGTGTTTCTCGAACTTCAAAAACACCCACGTCCATGTATCTCGCGCATCGTGGATATCGGGTGGCCAACGTGCCGTTGGTGCCCGGCGTTGAACCTTCCGGCACCATCATTCAAGCGCATGATGCGGGCGTCAGCGTAATTCTTCTTACGATCGAAGCGGGCGCGCTTGAACGAATTCGACGCTCTCGTTTTCGCAGACTTGGTACGGCGCCCAATCACTCGGACACTTATGTGGATCTTAAAACGATTGTAGAAGAACTTGAAGCCGCGCACCAATTGGCGCGACGTCACAAATGGCCGATCATTGACGTAACGAATAAAGCGGTTGAAGAAACCGCCAGTGAAATTCTTTTACTGGTGGATTCGAAAGAGCGATAATCAAAGAGGATGTTTTCAAGAAATTTTTTATTGGTTTCTTCGGCGCTACTCTTCGCTATCGCTCTCGGCGCGCGGGAATGGCTCATTCATCAAGAAATAGATTCCATTCAAGAAAGTCTTCGATCTCAAATCACTCAACAGCTCGAATCCGCTCAGAACTCTGAACGTCTGCAAGAATATTCTAAGTCTCAGATCGCCTTCGAAAGATTTTTAGAGCCCGTCATTTCGGAAGTCGATCGTTTGGCCTGGCCCTTTAGTCGCCTTAAGATCATGCAAGATTGGCGCCGCGATGTTCACATTCTTTTAAGTGATTTAAGTGCACAGAAGAGACTGGGTCTTGAAGATCAGTTCAAGCGAGAGATTTCCCTTTTACTTGAATCTCAAACTCCCAGCCTCTCAAGAATGATGGCGGTACTTGAAAAACAGGAATCCGTTCTGGGCGATTCCGGCAATTGTAGAGCCACCGTGAAGGAAGAAACTCAAGCCATGAAATTGGCCGCTCAAAAGCGAGACGAAGATGTGCTCAATCAGATTCGTGTGGAAGGTGTTGCAAAACTTTCACTCCTCAAACGAAATGTTCAGCGCATGAGCAAAAAGGAAATGGGCGAATTCCTAGGTGCTGGAAAATTTACGCGTGAGATCGAACAACCCGTGATCGATCTCGTGATGAAACTTGGCGATTCCAATTTGCGAGCGTCCACGTGGAATCAATTTCAAAAGAAACTAGAAGCCGTTCTTTCAAAGAAAAATTTGCAATTGGCGAAATCTGAGCGCTTGCACTCAGAACGACTACAGAAGCTTTTTGATCCGCTTACCGAAGCCATTGCAGAATCCGATCGACTGGCAAAAGACAGTTCGGCCCCAATGGTTGAAGAGCCGAGCTCTCTCGTCGATCCTACTTCCTACGATAATCCCAACCTAGATCCAGTTCCCGGCAATCCTTCCAGCGCCGATGAGCCTTCCACTTTGCTCGAATAGTTGGGAGTTGCTGCTCGATGGAGACGATCCAAAATTCCTCTCCACTGAGGATCCTCTAGCCACCGTTCTTTCAGTCGAACAATGAGTGCCTTAGGAGCGGGCCTTTGTTGAGAGGCCTCTCGCATCAATGCGTAGAGTTCTCGGGCAGCAAGACACGGATCATCCGGCAGGCGAATTTCGGTGCTCGCGATAGGAATCTTCTGCATGTCGGAAACCAAAAGAAGCGGAACTGCTGGTTGATAGTGGTGTTTTAAATGACCGGGAGATCGCTCAAGTGCCTCCGGAGTTGATTCTTTGAAATGAATTCCCCCCTTTCGAACTGCGCCTTCAATCTGCAAAGCCGTAATCATGCCGGGGCGTAAAACCTGAAAGGTCTCTTCACTCACCGCCACTACCGTAGATTCAATTCCAATTTCACAGGCCCCTCCCTCCAAAATTGAAAGTACAGGAAATTCCTCGGCCACATGTTCAGCCGTCGTGGGTGAAACTTTTCCAAATTTATTTGCGGATGGTGCGCAGACGGGCCCGACCTTTCGAATGACTTCCAAGCAAAGGGCGTGATTCGGCATCCTCACCGCGACCGTATCGAGTCCGGATGTAATTCGAGAGTTAACCTCCATGCGTTTCGGAAGCACCAGAGTCAAAGGCCCCGGCCAGAATGTTTCCGCTAAAATCTTTGCAGCTCGAGGAATACTTCGCGCCACTTTCGAGAGATCTCGTACATCACCTACATGCACAATGAGTGGATCGAAAAAGGGTCGCTCTTTAATTTGAAAAACCGCATCGATCGCCTCTGGACGATCGATCGATGCCGCTAAGCCGTAAACGGTTTCGGTAGGAAGTGCACAAATCCCGCCCGCCGATAAAATCTCGGCAGCCTTATCGGTGGATGTAAAAATGAAGGAGGGGGTGTTTTGCACCCCGAGATCTCTAACGGCTTATTCCCAATCGCTCAAGACGATCTTTCCAATGCTCGTCCCCGATTCCAGCAATCGATGAGCTTTGATCAGATTGTCCGCATTAATGGGAGATAGGTGTCTTCTCAAGGTAGGTTGCAGCCAACCTCTGCGGAGCCATTCCGCCACGATCCCCAGAATCTTTCCCTGTCGTTCCATATCAGGAGTGGAATACATCGATCGCGTGAACATGAGCTCCCATGAGAATGAGACGGACTTCTTCATAAACAGCCGAAGATCCAGTGGATGCTCGGATTCGACGATGGAAACAATTCGTCCAAAGGGTCGAATGGCGTCGGCCATCTGTGTCCAGTAGTCCGACGTGCTTACTGTGTTGAAGATGTAGTCCACTTCGCCAATGTTCAATTCGTCCATTTGAAATTTCAGCGGATGATGGTGGTCGAGCACCACATCGGCGCCCATGCGCTTCACCCACTCGGTCGTCACAGCCCTACCGGCAGTCGTAACGACACGAAGTCCTGCTCGCTTGGCCATCTGAATGGCCATCGACCCCACGCCCCCCGCACCGCCGATAATGAGAATTGTCTTCGACTCATTTCGTGCATTCACTCGAATGCCCAATTGCTCAAAGAGGGCTTCAAATGCTGTAAGAGCGGTGAGGGGCATGGAGGCCGCTTCCTCGAATGAAATTTCCTTTGGTTTTAGAGCGACAAGACGCGAATCCACCACATGCAATTCCGAATTCGCACCCGGACGTGTGATATCGCACGCATAAAATACTTCGTCTCCCACTTTGAAATCGGAGACATCGCCGCCCACCTTTTCGACAATCCCCGCCACATCCCATCCCAAAACGACGGGCACGCCGTCCTTCGATTCCACGCGCTTTCGATGTTTGGTATCGACCGGGTTCACCGAAATCGCCTTCACTCGCACAAGAATGTCGTGGGGCTTCGGTGAGGGACGCTCAATCTCCACATTGAGAAGCGCCGTCGGATCCGTGAGCGGGCGCGATTGATAGAAGCCCACCGCGCGAATGAGCGGAGCGCATTCTTCAGCCTGAAGAGGGCAAAGCGAGTTCGCAGCTAGAACAAGGGGTAACGTGTGAATTGCTTTCATGCGTTCGTTTTGCCGCCAGTTTCAATTGGAAACAATAAGCCATTTTGACAACACATTGTTTCCAATATAGAAACCATTGCATGCAGCCGTTTCAGGTAAAAGATCTCCATATGTGGCAATGCTTTTACGAAGTCGCCGAGAAACAAAATTTTAGCGCTGCGGCTAAGGGTTTGGGCTTGAGTCTCCCCACTCTCAGTAAGAAGGTGGCTGCACTCGAGCGCAATTTGCAACGACAGCTTTTTCGAAGAACGACGCGCAGAACTTCTATGACGGAAGAAGGCCGCGAACTCTTTCCGATGGTAAAGGCTGCTCTCGAGGAAATGAATCAACTGGAAGGTCATCTGCAGAACGAGGATGGCGAAATCTCAGGTATAATTCGAATGACAAGCTTCCCAGCCTTTGCGCACCGCCATCTTGTTGGCACATTTGTTCGATTTCAAAAAAAGCATCCGAAGGTGAGATTTCACCTGCATGTTTCTGATCACATTATCGATCTTGTGGAAAATGGCATCGACGTCGCGATCCGCTCTCAGGAACCCCAAGGCGCAGATTTTATCTATCGAAAACTTGTTCCCAATCAGCTTATCCTCTGCGCATCACCCAAATTTCTGGACTCTCTTAAGACACCCATTCGTTCGCCCAAGGATCTCTTCGAAGTGCCCGTCTATTACATCTCTGCCTTCCGAAAGATAAAATTCGCGAACGTAGACATGCGCGTAGGGGACCTTCAAAGGCAGAGAATGATCGAGTCGGAGACTGGCCTACTCTTTACTGAACTTGCGCTTATGGGCGCGGGAATCGCCATTCGCTCTCGATGGGATGTACAAAGGTTTATCAACCAGGGGAAGTTGCGCGAAGTTCTCCCTAAATTTCCGCTGGAAGAAATGGCGAGTCTGTATGCGGTCACACCGCCTGGGAAGCAAATCTCCAAACGGATTCGAGCGTTCCTCGATTTTCTGGTTCAGGATTCAAAAAGTTGGCTTACCTAAGTAATCACAATTCTTTGCTCTGGGATTAACGGACGACTTCAGGGTAAAATTCTTCATCGATGGAAGAGTTTCCGGATGTGTTCGCTTACATGGATTACCGAAAGTTTCTTTGGGACGCATTCTCCTATTTGAAGGTCAGCAAAAATTTTACGACCCGCGACTTTGCTAAGCTGGCTGGCCTTCGCGATCCCAATTATTTAAAGCTTCTTTGCGATAACAAAAGACATTTAAAATCTAGAACCGCTAGATCAATTGCACAAAAATTGGGACTCAATTCTCAGCATGTAGATTTTTTCGAAGCACTTGTTCNNGGAAATGCAAAGTCTTCCGCAGAACGCGATGAATGTCTGAAGAAAGTGCTGAACTTTAAGTCGTTCAGAAAGATTTATCCTCATGCGGCCCTCGAGCTTACCTACTTTCAAAAATGGCAAAATGTCGCTTTTTTTGAAGCCATCGATACAATATGGGAAACGCTGGATATTCCAACTCAAGCGCGGGCCCTGGGAGTGCCGCCGAAAGATTTACAACAAACGGTCCAACTCTTATTGAAACTAGGATGGCTGAAAACAGAAGGGACATTGCTCAAGAAGCGAGAGCACTCGATTGAAACGCCGTCTGAGGTTCACCATCACAATATACGAAATATGCATCGAGAGATGCTAAGCCTTGGATTAAAGGCCCTCGATGAATTGCCTGTTCAGGAAAGATTTTTTTCCGGTCTTACGATGGCTCTCACGCCCACTCAGGCCGAAGATTTGAAGAAAACGATTTTCGAATTTTTGAGCAAGCTTCCGAAACGCTATTCCGATCACGCAGGTGCCACTCAGATTTATCACTTAGAGACGCTGCTTATTCCCCTGCTTGCGAAATCGAACGCGAAGTCCGAGAGTTAACGCCGTCGTAAAATACAGCAAAATAAGCACGCTGAGGGATGACACTCGGTGAGCCGATAGTGCGCAGCCCGCGCCTTGCATTGAATGAAAAATATTTGGTGAAGCTTCAGGTATCGCCACTTGATCGGGACTTACGGGTGACTGAAAATCGGATACTCGGGCACTTTGAAGATCTCCGCTACCCGCATTTCCTATGACAGTGGAGCTTTGGCAATTCGTCTCAGAATTTTGAATACAAGATCGAACCTTAACGACACCCCAATAACACTGCGAACGAGAAGGAACTGAAACTCGAACTATGGCGTCCGCATTCTGCCGAAGGAGCGTCCGAAAAAATTGAAGCAATTCGCCTAAGGGCAAAAAGATAGCCAGATTTCGTGAAGCACTTACAGAAGGCTCCAATTCTAAATCCGATAAATTCAATTGCTCCGATGAATCTAAGGCAGAAAGAAGGGTGAGATTCGCCCTCACCCCTGAAACCAAATGGCTCGAGTCCATCCGAAATTCCACAATCGCTTGAGTTCTGCCAATCGATGGGAAGTTTACCGATGAAATGAAAAGCTCCTTGGGCTTTACCTCGCAGGAGGAACTTAGAGTTAAATCTATAAATTGATTCGGAAAAACTATTTCAGCCTCAGGAAAATCTTGAGAGGTCTGCCCAGGAATACCTATGACCCCGGACTCAACCTTCGAACTCCCCAGCGCCGAACAAAAGAGCGCCATAAGCACGACGACTCTGAGAGGACACGTCATATATCTAAGTGTAAGGGATTTCCAAAATCCTGGGAATACGGACCCTTTGAGTCTTTAAAGACAATGCTCGCCTTTCTGTGTAATTCTACAGCTATGGAATCTTCCTCATTTATTTTCCGTCAACACTTTGAGACGGAATCGAGTACTTACACCTATATCCTTGCAGACGCTAAAACGAATGAGGCCATCATCATCGATCCCGTACTGGAAACGGTGGATAGAGATTTGAAAGTGCTTGAAGAATTGGGACTCAAACTCCTTTATTCCTTCGAAACCCACGTGCATGCCGATCACATCACCGGCGCAGAAATCATTCGTAAACGTACTGGCGCCAAAACTGCGATTGGAAAAGGATCCAAAGTCGACTGCGCTGACATCCTCCTGGAGGATGGGCAAGAGCTTTCTTTTGGCTCGCATAAGATTCGCGCCCTTTCGACTCCGGGTCATACAGACTCCTGCACAAGCTATGTCGTGGGAACGCGAGTTTTTACTGGCGATACACTTCTCATTCGAGGGACGGGTCGAACTGACTTTCAACAGGGAAACTCTGAAAAGATGTTTGAGAGTGTGCGCAATAAACTCTTCACCCTACCTTCCGACACATTGGTCTACCCTGCTCACGACTACAAAGGAATGACCTGCTCAAGCATTGGCGAAGAAATCAAATTCAATCCACGTCTCGGTATGAGTAAAACGAAAGAGGAGTTCGTGGAAATTATGCGAAATCTAAAATTAGCGGATCCGAAAAGAATCCAAGAGGCCGTGCCTGCAAATATGCAATGCGGAAGAAAGATAGGATGATTTCTACAAGATGATTTTACTTTTCGGCGCGCTTTGCAGCCTGTTCATTGGAATTTCTTTGGGATTATTAGGAAGCGGCGGATCCATTTTAGCGATTCCCATGTTGATTCTCTTATTTGGTCTCCCTCCAAAGCGAGCGATCGCCTTGGGATTTCCTCTCGTCGGTCTATCGAGCGGAATAGGATTCATTGTAAAGGGACTTAAACAAAAATTTCCGTGGAGAGTGATCGCCCTTTTTGGAGTCAGCACGTTTGTGGGCTCGTACGCCACTGCGCAATTTGCTCGCTCGATCCCTGGTCACATTCAATGGAAGTTATTTGCGATCGTACTCGTCGTCACTGGCGTTCTGATGCTTCGCGCTCCGAACTATATCCCACCAACTCGTCCCCTGCATCGGCGGTTTTTTCTTAAAATTGCTGCGGGACTAATCGTGGGAGCCCTCACAGGTATTCTAGGTGTGGGCGGAGGATTTCTCATGGTTCCGGTACTGGTTTTGCTCGTGGGCTTGCCAATGAAAATGGCTTCCTTAGTTTCACTCGCGCTCATCACTGTAAATTGCGCCCTAGCATTTAGTGTCCACTACGTGGTGATGACTCCTCAGGATTGGAACCTCTTTGTAATTCTTTTCCCGACCTTTCTTCTCGGTTTCTTTCTCGGAAACCAACTGACGAAACGCGTGACCGATGTCGATCTTCGGCAAATGTTTGGCTACTGCATTCTCCTCGTAGCGACCGGAGCCTTTATCCACGCCTTCGGGTTGATCTCGCATCCTTAGTGGACAGTTTAAGTAGCCTTCTTTAAGCATAGTTCAAACACCGGGGGTGCTCTTGCATGGTGCGAGGGCTGAGAGGTCGCGGATCGGCCAACCCCATAACCTGATCTGGATAATCCCAGCGGAGGTAGCGTGATGCGTCATTTCATTATCAATTCCCTAATCATTTTTTCCACCGTTTTCGTGGTGGGCTGCAAAAAATCCACCGACCCCACTCTCTTAAAAGTCCTCACCCACGATTCGATGTTGGGCGAAGGCAGTCTCGGCGAACTTCTCAAAAAGGAATTTGAAACTCAAACCGGAGCAAAACTCGAATATTTAAACTCGGGCGATGCCGCGCAAATGGTCACGCGCCTCGAGCTCGATGCGAAGCGCGGACAAGCTTCCGCACACGTCGTACTCGGACTCGACGATTCTCTCTGGGCGCGGGCGAAACCTCTCACGGAATCTTGGCAAGATTGGAAACCCGATCAATGGAATGCCACGCGCGAATTTGTACGCATCGATGAAGATGGATTTCTTCCTTACGACTATAGCGTGTTCGCGTTCATGGCGGATCGCACATTGTTAAAGAAATGGAATCTAGAAAGCCCTGAGAGATACAAGGATTTGTTGCGACCAGAATGGAAGGGGCGATTTGTGTTGGAGGATCCACGTACGTCGACACCCGGTCTTGGATTTTTGAGAGCCACCCATTCGGTTTTTCAAGGAGAGGAGTTGAGCAATTTTTGGAAATCATTGAGTGAGCAATGGTGGGCGCTCAGCCCCGGTTGGAGCGCAGCCTACGGAATTTTTCTTAAAGAACAAGCGGCACTCGTTTGGAGCTATACGACGTCCGAGGCTTATCACCGAGCACATGGAGATACAAAGAAGCGCTATGTCGCAGTGAAATTAAAAGACCCTCATCCCATTCAAGTGGAAGGTGCGGCGATCGTGAAAGGCTCCCTCCAAACAGAAGCTCAAAGAAAATGGGCGCGGGAATTTCTCACACTTCTCTTGAGTGAAAAAATTCAAAATGCCCTGCCGGAAAAAAATTGGATGTTTCCCGTGAGAGGCGACGTAAAGTTGCCCGAGTCCTTTCAGGATGTCCCTTCTCCTACGCTGCTGCCTACCAAGTGGCAGGAGGACGCGCTGCTGAATGACTGGCAGAAGTGGATAGCGAAGTGAGATTGCAGGACGAAGCGATTTTTTTTGAGCGGGCTCGAAAGGGTGCCGCTCTCTTCGTCCTCTTTTTTTTGGCGATCTTTGTCTTCGCGCCGCTGGGTCGCCTCCTTCGGGAAACGGAAGAGGTCATCGCCGGCATTCTCGATCCTCAAGTTCTAAGCGCCATCCGTGTGAGTTTATTTCAAGCTGTAGTGAGCTCGACACTTTCGGTCGTTGGCGGACTCATCCTCACACTGCTTCTCACTCGCGCGCGCACCTACGAAAAATTCGCTTCATTGTTGTGGTCGATTCCCTTTTCCATTCCGACCTTGGTGGCTGTCTATTTTTGGCTGCAAATCATTTTCTTTCTAAATGAATTTGGTTTTTCCGCTCGCCCCTCTCTCTTTTGGATCATCACCGCTCACGTTGCCTTTAATATCCCATTCGCAGCGCTACTCCTCACACAAGCTCGCATGAAAATTTCCGAAACGGAGCTCGAAGCTGCGCGCACGCTTGGTGCGGGCCGGTGGGTGCTGTGGAAATCTTTTATTTTTTCGCAGATGCGTCCTGCATTTTTCATCGCGCTCCTTCAAATTTACATGATGTGCATGATGAGTTTTGCACTCGTGCTTCTTTTGGGCGGCGGCCCTCCCAATGAAACGCTGGAGCTAGGAATTTATAAGGCGCTGCGAGCTGGGCAACTCGATATGGACCGAGCGGTGGCCTTTGCGCTTCTGCAAATGATTCTCATCGCCATTCCGGGCGCCTTCATCATGCCCCATCTTTTGAAGAAAAGTTTTTCCTGGTCTCAGGCAAAACGAATTCTCCCTATCGAGGGTGAAAAACGACATGGAAAGATTTTCGGAATGCTTCTTATTTTTATTTCTGCGCTCCTTTCACTTCCCTATCTTTTCACCTCCCTCTCCGGCATTCGGTATTTCTTCAGCGAAAGTGAATTTCTGTTCCGTGAACTTTTGCGGCCCACACTCATTTCCATCGGTCTTAGCACAGCCACGATGGTCGTGAGTCTTACACTTGCGACTCTCTCCGTATTCGCTTTGCAACAGCGCTCGAAAATCAATCAATGGGTGATGACCTGGGGCGCACTTCCCGGCGCCATATCTCCTCTCACCTTGGGACTCGGCCTCTGGCTTTTAACCTCGGACTTTTTTGATCCCTTTCTCGGTCAGCCTGTTTTTATCGTACTTCTGATGAGCCTGCAATTTTTACCGCTGGCGCTGCGCTGGCTTTGGGAAGCGGATCAGCGCGATACGAAAAATCTTTACGGCACCGCACGCGTTCTCGGCGCAAACCCATTTCAGGCATTCTGGGTTTCGAAGTGGATTTCTTGGCGAAGTTCACTCCTTTGGACGGGTGCCTTGATTTTTTCGGCATCGTTTGGCGAATTGGCAGCGGTGAGTTTGTTCTACTCGGAAAGTTTGGTGCCGCTCAGTTTACAAATGAGTCGATGGATGGGCCGCTACGCGTTTTGGAAAGCAGATGCCGCAGCCGCGATGATGATTCTCTTCTCACTCGCGGGGCTCATCGCCGCATCTCGATTGGCGAAATCTCAACCCTGGGGATGGCGACGCGGATGAAAACATTTTCTTCTCTCTCCGTCAGACAATTGGAAAAAAAAGTAGGGAATTTTTTGCTGCGAGCGAACTTCGATGTGAAACGGGGCGAACGCCTCGCGCTCATCGGTCCAAGTGGTTGCGGGAAAACTACTTTGCTTCGATTGCTGAGCGGACTCATCCAGTCCGATCGTGGAGAAATTTTGATCGGCGATCGCCATCTCACGGATCTTCCGCCCGAAAAAAGAAATGTGGGCATGATCTTTCAAGACCTAGCTCTCTTTCCTCAGATGTCGGTGCTTGAGAACGTGACATTCGGTTTGAAAATGCGCGATATCGCAAAAGATCAGCGGGAACAAATCGGATTGGAACTGCTCAATCGTCTCAATTTGAAATCGCGAGCGAAGGACGGTGTTCAACTTCTTTCCGGGGGTGAAGCTCAGCGCGTGGCGTTTGCCAGAGCCTTAGCGTTGAAGCCTGATTATTTTTTACTCGATGAGCCCTTCTCGTCGCTGGATGAAAATCTTAGGGGAGATGCACGATCACTTTTGAAAGATCTGCATGCCGAGTGGCCGGCTCCGCTCGTCTTTGTCACTCACGACTCCAGAGATGTTCAAGATCTGGCTTCGCGCGCTCTCAGGATTTCAGAATCAGCCGATCGATCTCTTCGATCTTTTGATGGGTGAAGCGTCACCCATTTTCTTTTCTGCTCACTTAAAATTCTCTCGACGGCTTCGGCGGTTTGAGAGCGATCTGGATTTTCCTGAATCCCATTGCCATCGTGCAGAAGCAAAATCTCACCCGCTTTTAATTTCTTTGCGCGCTCTACAATGATCTCCACACCAGGGCGCTTGGAATCCCACACGCCACGACCCCATGCCGCCAATGTCCAGCCACGGCGCTTGATGTCGGCGATCGCAAACCAATTTTTTACGCCGTGAGGAAATCGAATGAGAGGTTCAGCAGAAATTCCGGCGGCCGTAAATGCATTCACGCATTGATTCAAATCCTCTCGGATAAAGCTTGGACCCTTTCGGTGCAGCCTCGCGTGAGAATAAGAATGGTAGCCGATGACATGACCCTCTTCTTGAATTCGCCGGGCGATTTCCGGATGTCGCTCCACATTTTTCCCGAGCAGAAAGAATGTCGCGCGCACCTGATGTTTTTTGAGCGAATCCAAAATCGGATCCGTCCATAGACTCGGGCCGTCGTCGAACGTGAGCGCCACGACGTCGTCACCTTGATCGCGAACATTCTGAATGGCGGAGCCATAAAAGAGATGAAGTCGCGGCCAAATCATCTCTAAATAGATGAGCCCCAAAATTCCGGCGACGATAGCAAGCGGCCACGACCATGCAGCGAGCGCTCCAAGGCTCACCGCCACACTCAAAACGATCGCCGCAATCTTCAGGCGCACTTTAAAGGGCATTCGCTATTTCTAACCCCATCCCCCAGCTCCGTCATTCGATGTCGCACTCGTTTTGATTTTGCTCCGTCACCTGTCAAAAAAGGCTAGGTATTTCAATAGCTTAAAAAAGCGCCTGAGGGATTTGCTCCGGAACAGGACTTGCTTTAAAGAATGCCATGGCTTGGCTCTTCCGAAATTCAATTCGTGCGCTATTTCTTTGCTCCGTCACCGCAGCAGTGACCCTGTCTTCGAATATCCAGGCCAACCCCGAAAAAACCGACAAGAAAGCAGAAAAGTCTGCCAGCGACTTGGGCAGCACCTGTGGCCTATACGTCAAAGCTCTTTCGGGCAGCAAAGAGCCTCTGGTTGGCCGCTCTCAAGAGTTGGCAGAGGCAAGAAATTATCTCGCCTCTGGAAAAAACGTACTTATCAGCGGCGAATCACGCGTGGGAAAGACCTCTTTTATTCAATTGCTTAATCACGATGCCTCCATCCAGAAATTCGATTGGAAACTCTTAGCGGATGGCGCGTCGCCTGGGGATTCGAACAAGAATCACCTCTTCCAAACCGATCGAATTGGAAATTTTTTCGCGGACCTCAAAGATAGAAGCGTAAAGGTCCTCTACATCGAAGACATCGATTTACTCTACAGCGACGACCTCAAAGAAAAATCCGCTATGAAAGCTGCGATCATCGCCCATCTGGAAAAAGCGATTACGGAAAACGGCCTTCAAATCGTGGGGGAACTTCGCCCCACTGCAAAACCTGGCAAGCTTGCCCTACCGCTTCAGCGACTTTTCCAAACCAGCACGATCACCTTGAAGCCCATGCCTAAAGAAGATATCTACGTCGCGCTCATTCAATACGCCGATAAACTCAACAAAGACCATGGCGTGCAGATTGATCTCTCCGCCATTCAAGCTTCATATGACCTGGCCCTTCAACAGTTCCCTGGAACGTCGTCGCTAGAATCTTCTAAAGCACTTCTTGAATATGCAGTCCAAATGGCGGTTGAGAAAAAGAAATCGAATGAGCGAACCGACGTGCAAATGATCAAACAGCAACTTGAAGATCTTAAATCAGCGCAAGAATATTACGACGTTCAGCGCGATGACTCTCGAGTTCAAGCGGAACTTACTGCCTATTATGAACGCCTCGCCGCTCGACTGGAAAAACTCCATGCTGAAGTCGATCAAAACAGACCCATCTTTGATCGAATGGAAGCGACGACCCAAGCGTTGGAACAAAAGGAAAAAGAATTAGCCGCCGCAAAATTAAAGAGCCCAATTGATATCGCGGAAGTCACTCGTTTAGAAAAAGTTGAAATCCCCGCTCTCAAACAACAAATCGAACAAATCCGATTAGAACTTCCCTCTGTGACCGATCAAAGCAGTTACTTCATTGGCCCTGCCGCCGTTGCTGCGGCTGCCTCGCAACGCTTGGGTCGAAAGGTGGAATATTCTGCCAAGCTTGAAGCGGAACGACTGAGTACGCTCGAAGAGCGCATGAATAGGATCGTCGTAAATCAACCCCATATTGTCAGAGCGATTGCCGAAGCTGCTTACTATTTGAATTCCGATCTCACTTTGCCGAGTCGCCCCGGCGGCGTGTTCGTGGTCTTCGGACCGAGTGGTGTGGGTAAGACTTTACTCTTCAAAGCCTACATGCGTGAAAACGGTATGGGAGCCCTAATTCCTGACGCCACATTTGATATGACGAAGTATTCGGATCAGCACACCTCAGCGGGTTTGGTCGGCGCACCTCCAGGCTATGTGGGCTACGACAGCCAAGAAGGCGCGGGCTCCGAAATCGTTCGCGTGAATAAATTACCTCCCCGAGCCATGGTCCTCGGCGACGAAATTGAGAAAGCTCATGAACAGATTTTCAAAGTCCTCTACAGCGCCACGGACGAAGGAATTCTCACGACATTTGACGGCACCAAAGTGGATTTCAGAGATAAAATACTTTGGTTTACGTCGAACGCCGGCGATTATTTGATTGCTGAAGCTCTGAAAACTGGAGAGGACATTCAGTCTCCCGCATTCAAGGAAAAATTGAAGGCTGCGCTCATTGAAAAGTACAAAATGCCTCGCGCCTTTATCAACCGCTTGACGATTCTAGTCGCAAATCCCCTTAAGGATGAACATTTCTTAAAGATCGTAGATGCTGAAATCAAATCTATTAATAGCGCTTGGGATAAGGCAAATTCACGATGGCAAATGAGCGCGGATGATCTTGCAATGAAATTCCTCGCAGAGACCGATTACGATCCTGAAGGTCAAGGTCGTATGGTTCGCCGAAATGTCGAAATGGTCGTGAGACAAGCTGCGATCGTCCAAACCAATTTGAAGGCCGAACTTGGTGCAAAAGGAATTGTGAATATGGTCGTACATATCACGGTGGAAACGGACGGGGATAACAAGGTCCTCGTTGGTCAAGTTCGCTACCAAGGTGGCGCACCGATTAATTCACCCAATGCCATTTTCAAAATTCCTTTTAACGATGAAGGACGAAAGTATTTTGAGCGTAAGGCCGAAGAAGAACGGATAGGGCTGGAAGTTCGAGGGCAATTGGAAGAAGCTGCGCGGGCCGTTCAACAACAGCAGCAGCAAGCTCCAGCAGCGGTCGCGGAACCTCAGACTCAACCCCAGCCAGAAGCAGCTCCCGCTCCTCAACCGGATCAACCACCGCAATAATTAAATTTCGTCATCATTTGGGTCGATAGGCATTCACGCGAATGCCTTGATGATCAGAACATCGCTTCACAAATTGTAACGCACTATCCAGCTTTGCAAAGGCATAGGGCGTATGCTTTTGATACGTCATTTTGTGAAAGACATAGCCATGGCCTACCGCCACCATCGCGTGACCAGGAACGAAGCAAGAAAAATCCTGAATGCTTGGCCAACCCTGTTGCACATACACAATGTCGCCGTATCGAAGCGGGGTCCCCACAGAAATTTCTTGAAAATGATCCGGATTTTGTAAGCGATTGAGGAGATGAATGGGCGCGATCCTTGTTCCAATTCCCGAGGGATCAAAAAATGCCATGGCTGTATCGAAGCAATTTGCATTGGCGCCCGCGCCCAAACGTTCACGAAGCGATGCGGGAAGAAATTCAGAAACTCGAAAGGTCCGACCCCCTCCTGCTAAAAGGTGCAACAACTCTGTCTTTCTTTGGTCATCTCCGAAACTAAAGAGATCAGCAATCGAACCATGACTCCATTCGGCATTCAGCGTCACCTCGAGATCCAGGTAATGTTCAACGGAATTTCCAAAGGCCTTTACTGATAGAGCTTCGCCTGCGACTGGTTCGACCCGACTAAAGGGGCCAACCTCAAGACTTTGGACGACATCGGCACACGTC
>DDSI01000146.1 GCA_002343335.1 Bacteriovoracaceae bacterium UBA2394 | reverse complement strand
ACACCGGTGATATTGGAGAGATCGACACAGACGGATTTGTAAAAATTACGGATCGAAAAAAGGATTTAATTATCACGGCGGGTGGAAAGAACATTGCTCCACAACCCATTGAGAATTCTCTTAAAGCCGATCCACTCATCGAGGCTGTATGTCTAATTGGGGATAAGAAAAAATTTGTCGTTGCTCTCATTGTTCCGAACGTCGAACTCTGTCGGACCTGGGGTCAGGTGAAAGGCGAAAAAATTGAATCCATCAATGACTGCGGAAGCAATGCCGCCCTTCGGGATCATTTTCAGCGTGAAGTTGATAAAGTGAATCTCGAGTTACCGAAGTATTCCACGATCAAAGATTTTCGCGTTCTATCGGTACCTTTTACAATCGATACGGGTGAGCTCACGCCCACTTTGAAGCTAAAGCGACGAGTCATTCAAGAGCGCTATCACGATCTTATTCAGACAATGTATCCCGACTAAATTGATAGAGTATCGAAGTGCCCATCATCCAATGATGACGGGATCGTCCCGCTGCAAACGCGAAATTGTCGATATGCTCATAGGCCCCGTCCCATTTCAATTTCCATCGAGGCGAGAATCGAAAATGAGTGTCCAGGCGAATTCGCAGGCGTCGTTCTTCGGGTTGAGAGTTCAGGCGAATCGCCTTTCCCGCGTTCCCACTTGAGGTGAGGACTTGGCGATAAGTGTGCGCACGGGCCCATTCGTACTCTGGCTGAATTCCGTAGCTCCATCGTTCATTTTGTCGATATCGAAGGGCTGCGAGGAGTGCCATGGAGTCGCTATTTAAAGGACTGCCTATAGAGCGCTCGTATCGCGAGTGACCATCAGTGAAGCTTTCGTGGCGGAAAAGTCTGGCGGGGACACTTCGAAATTCGGTCTTAAAGCTCCATGACCCTAAGGCTCCGATCCGACGGATTTTTAAACCCGTGAGATAGGCCATTCGTTCCGTGAAATTGAGATCGAATCCTTCAAATACAATGTCCTCAAAAAGAGTCTGTGCATAAAAAGTGGAGTTGCCCCAATCGGGAAGGTGCAAGCGAAGGTGAAAGCCGATGCGGTGATCACTAATGGATTGCGGTCCGGGGTCGAACGGTCCATGTCGGATGTGTAAAAATTCGGTGATAGGATCGGCCCAGTAAACATGCTTTGAGCGCGCTCCTTTGCCTCCGATCCAAATGGATTGCGATCCCCCAAACTCGAAATTGCGAAAGGGATGAATGGCCAAGAACAATCCATAGACATACGCATTCGACATCTCTCGACCACCTTCCGACCTTGCCACAAAAAAAACGGCTTGAGTGGGACCGAGATATCGAAAGAGCCAGGGAAACTGAAAGGGTTCGGCCGCTGAAATTTTAATCATATCGAGAGGAAGGGCATTGTTTGAAAATTCCAATCCGCCTTCGTCCGTCGGTCCCCAGACGAGATGATCTCGTCCTACCCGAACTTCGACATTCCACAATTTAGCGAGGGCATAAAGGCTTTCCACTTTGAGGCCAGCCTGCGAATTTCCACTTCGCGCATAATCGATTTCCAATCGAGGTCTAAAATGAAGAGCTCCACGTGAGGTGACGGACGCGCTTTCATAAAATCGAACCGTAGAATTGAGACCGCGGAGCCAATGGCGACCCGATTGAAAGTTGGAGAAGGGAGCATATTGAGCACGCACTTTTCCGAGACCATTGTCGTAGGGCACAGCTCTCGGCGATTCTTCCACCCATCGCGTATCAAATTCTACGCTGTGTTCGGGAATGGGACTGATCGAAGAATCGCTCCAAGGTCGCGCGTTTTCTTCGGCTTGAATAAGAAGGAGCGTCGCAAAAATGCTCAACGAGATCAGATTCGAATTCCTTCTTATTTTTTTGGAAACATTTTGGCTTCAATGAGCTCGCACACAATGTGACCGAGGGTGATGTGTGCCTCCTGAATGCGAGGAGTATCGGTGCTGGGGATCTGAATACAGATATCGGAGATGGATTTAATCTTGCCGCCTGATTCGCCGGTGAAGGCGATCGTTAGGGCTTTCAATTGCCTTGCGGCTTCAAATGCCTTCAAAACATTTTTCGAGTTCCCCGAAGTCGTGAATCCAAAGAGTACATCCCCCTTTTTAACCCGTGCAGAAACATAACGTGAAAAAATATCATCGTAGGAATAGTCATTTGCCACGGCCGTCAAAAAAGACGAGTTGGCATGTAAGGCTTCAGCCGCAAGCGGTGGGCGATCGTAGTAAAATCTTCCAGAAAGTTCTGCGGCTAGATGCTGCGCATCGGCGGCACTTCCCCCATTACCACAAAAATAGAGGCAGCCCCCGGTCTCCAAAGATTGGACACTCATGTCCACAGTTCTTTGGACCTGCGCGAGAAGGGCTTCATCTTTTAAGATCTTTGTTTTGATTTCAATGGACTGACCAAGAGCTTCTCGCGTTCGGGCTGGAGATGTCATTCCGTGAATTTAACTGTGGAATCCCCAGGCCGGCCAGCCAAATATCGGGACGATTATTTATAAGCCCTCTACGACTTTGCGCGGAAGACGGTGAGGCGGCCTTGGAGTCATATGAGTCGCCATGAACCATGCTTTTTTAGCCCCTTCCAGTTTTAAAGTTCTCAATATTCTCCTTTTTGTTCCTCTCTTTTTGGGGGTCAGTTCTTCTGAAGCCTTTGGGTGGACTCCAAGGTGTCTGAAGAAGATGCAGAATTTCTCAACGGTAACGGATCAGCTTTCAACGGAGGAGAAAATGATTCTTACCCGACTTATCGATCAGCGGAAAGATGCAGTTCAGCACGAACTTTCGTCGGAGGAAGTTCTCGCCCTCGCTCACTTTGGAGCTCTCTAT
The DNA here is from genome assembly GCA_002343335.1 of Bacteriovoracaceae bacterium UBA2394. Taxonomy (GTDB): domain Bacteria; phylum Bdellovibrionota; class UBA2394; order UBA2394; family UBA2394; genus UBA2394. The sequence goes on along the minus strand of DDSI01000146.1, from coordinate 17,409 downwards.
GGAGCGACGACGTCGAAAAGAAATTATTTTTATAAGATGCTTAGAAAGTTAAGAGTGAATCGCTCCTTTGACGGCGCGATTGTCGCAGATTGGCAGTCCATGGATGTCAATGAAACTCCTCTTCGTCCGATTACACTGAATCGTTATGTATATTCCCGTGAGCAACCCGGATTTGTGGGTCGCCATAAATGGACTCTTGTGATGATGGGAGGCGTACTTTACTTTGTCGCGTTTCCCGGTCACGCCACCGTTGTAAGCGACGCAGTAGACGCAGGAGTCCAGGAAGTGGGAAAAATATCCTACGTGCGCGACGCTTTGAATGGCGTTGAGCGTGCAAGCAACCGTACGGTGGAAGTGTTAAGAGACCTGGTTGGCTCCAATGACGATGGAGGTTAAGCCATCATTTCCTGGATCACGCCCGTGCTTCGGCCGATCGCACGATGACCGGTGTTCATGAGCCAATCGGTTCCGCCGAATGTCGACATATTCACACCAAATGATTTCATGATCGTAAGCCAGAGGTCGGTCATCGGTCGGCGACAATTTCCCCAATTCGGATAATTCACCCGACCGTTTGGAAAATCCAAATCTAGACCGGTCTTTATTTTTCCACCCAATTTTCCAGCCGTAGCGACAAAGCGGTAGTGACAGTTATGGGAATCGCCATGATGAAGCGTGTTCGAGTATACGAGGAGCGAATTATCGAGCAACGATGAGCCGTCAGATTCTGTGATATTTCTCATTTTAATGACGAGCTCTCGAAATCGTTCGGAGTACCACCTTGTAATGAGTTTATGACTGTTGTTGTCTAGATCGATGATCGATTGCGGTGCATTTTCATGGCCCGGGTGCGAAATGTCATGCCAGTTCGATTTTTTGCAATTGGGAACGAATCCCATTTCCATGCCTTCGGTTCCGACACTGAAATTGAAAACCCGAGTGAGATCACACTTAAGAGCAATGACCATAAGATCTTGGAGAATCTCAAAGCGAGCGGGGTAGGTTTCTACAAAATAATTAGCGGGTTCAGAGGGACGATTGGGAGTGGAGCAGGCATTGGCGGTAGGAATTTCAACAGTCCCTTCAATTCCTTGAATTTTTGTCTCAAGTTCTCGAATTGAAGTGAGATACTCGTCCATTTTTTTACGATCTGATGAGCTTAGTTTAGAATTGAGCGAGGCCAGATCATCCTTCACAAGATCAAGAATGCTTTTCTTTTTCGTCCACGCTTCAATACTTGCGCTCGACCCCGCACTGGGGGCGCCATTTGGAGAGGCAGGAGCGATATTGCTAAAAACATCGTCAAATAGTTTTCGAGGATTGTTGAGCATCGTCGTGGGTTGATTGGGGCCGCGCCAAAAAAGTATGTCGTAATGAATTTGAGAATAGAGATCGCGCACTGCCTGCGTTCCCGGCTGAACATTTACGCCTAGGGATTTAAATCGCATTTGAGGGTACAGATCGGCAATATATTGGTCGTAGGTTTTTGCAATTTGCCAATTTTGGTTGCCCGAAGCTTTGGCAACAGAGCCACTGAAGAACGTCACATTGTTTACACCATGGCCGTCATTGGCGATGGGGCCATTGGCTTCTGCATAGACTCGATAGTCGTTTTGAGTCCGTGCGACGACATTTTGGAGTCCCCCGATCATGTTGAGATGCGATCGAATGGACACTCCATTTCGAGTTTCCAAAAGTGGACTGAATTCCGCGATGTTTTTGTAGCTGGCTTCCGTACTGAAGTAGCTGCCCCACCCATCGCCGAGCACCATGTTCACTAACCGAAGCGGTGGCTTCGAAGATTGCCCAAACACCCGCATGGGTGGAAACATGATTTCTAAACTAGGAAGAGCAATCGCGGCTCCCGCTCCTCGCAAAAATGATCTCCGACTGATGAGATATCCCCTGTTACTCATAACGTCTCCTTTGGCATGCGGTGCTGATTGAAAAGTTGGCTCATTGCAATTTCTACGAGCAAATCTTCGATCGTGCTTTGCTTCGGATAGATGTTTTGCAAAATTTCTTTGAGTGCGCGCTCTTCCCGCTCCTCGATTTGGCGCCCAATGCCATACGAGGTGAGATGTTTAGTCAGGCATTGTCCAAAATATTGATTTTCATCAATCACGCGAGAGAGGGACGTGGGCCCATTGAACTCGGATCCAAATAGCGAGTGAGAGGCGTCGATCGACTGGCTGAGATAGACAGCGGGATAATGCGTTCGAAAACGTCCCATGTTGTCGAAGTTCTCCAGCCCCACGCCGATCGGATCCATGTTCATATGGCAACCCGCACAAGAGGGAGAACTGCTATGCAAAGCCATAACTTCTTTCGGAGAAAAAAATTCTCCATTGCCAGGTTTTGGAAGAGAGGGGATTTCATCCGGCACTGGCGGAGGCACTTTGCAAATCACCTTCTTCAATAACCAGTAACCTCGTTTGATTGGATTCGTTAGCTCCGTTCCATTTCCGGTGACGGTCATCAAGCTCGCTTGCGTAAGCAAGCCGCGTCGTTCCTGGGAAGGGAGGGGCGTCTTCACAAAGTCAGTGGCGGTGCCGCTGCTATTCATTCCATAAAGAGTTCGCAATCGACTATTTAAGAAAGAATAATCGGCTTCCAAGATCTCGTTAAAGGGTCGATCTTGGTCGGCAATATATTTAAGAAAGAGCGAGGTTTCGTTTTGCATATCGCCGATGAGCTCTCTCCAATTGGAAGGAAAGAGAGTTGCATCATCGCGGACGGCACTTTCAAGTTCATTTAAGTTAAGCCAACTGCGGACGAACCCGTCGATAAATCCGTTCTTAAAACGCGAATCGCGTTTCATTCGCAAAATCTCGGAGCGCAGAATATCTGCCTGCGAAAGTCTGCCTTCTTCCGCTAAATCTAAAAGCCTTGTATCGGGGATGGAGCCCCAGAGCATGAAGGCAAGTCTTTCGGCCAATTCGAAGTCATTCAGTTGATAAAGTTCGCCAGGCGAGGTGCCTTGATCCTCGCTTCGAATAAACATGAAGTTGGGAGAAAGCAGCGCCACGGTAAATGCTTTCTTTAAGCCTTCTTCATAAGAACTTTCAGCATCGGCAATGGCTCGATACTTTTGCAAAAGCGAAGGAGTTAAGGGTCGACGGAAGGCTCTCTTTAAAAATGCGGAAAGAACTTTGGCGGTGCAGTCGCTTCTGCTGAGCACCTCCTCATTTTGATTTCGTTCGATAAGTTCAACAGAGCTCACCCATAAATTTCGATCATTATTGGCTGCAATATAAATGTTGTTATCAAATCGGATCGATAGACTTTGGGGTTGAAAAGTTTGATTTAATGAAATGCGAAGAGCCGTGAACGTGAGCGAGCTAATCATGCCATTAAAAATCGTTTGATTGTCGAGCTTCACCACCACATGAGGAAATACTCCGTCTGCGGGAGTTGCTTTTACGTAGACGATTACTTCGTTGACTGGGTGTGGAGTCAAATCTCCGGCCAGAAGAATTTCTCCATTGGTAGGCAGAAAATCTCTGTTGGCTTTGGGATTCTCTGAGCCTGCGGGAGGCGCATCTTCGTCGAAGTGCGAGGTGATGTGCGCGGGAGGCGTCGTGGTCGAAATTGTGGTGGAGCTATTTTGGCTGCATGACCATTCGCTCGAGAGTCCTCGAGCGAATGCTTCATTCACAGACTTTTGAATGACGTCTAAATAACTCTCAGCGTCTCCTCCAAAAAGAAATTGTGCAGAGCCATCCGTATCAAAGTTCGTTTTTGAATTTCGACCGACCGTGGGAAGGTCGGAATTGGAAAGCGTCGGAGCTGAGCCAAAGAGAGAGGTTAAGCTGTTTGCAAATTCCCGGTTGTTCAATCGGCGAATGCTGGAACGTCCCTGAGGCGAAGTTTGAAGGGAGGTGCTTACGGAATCCCCTTCAATTGCTCCGTCGCCAAAACCAATCGTACTTCGTCTTTCACATGCTGTTAAAAAAAGAAAAGACGAGATGAGAACACTCCATGTTCCGCTTTGTAAAATCCGTGACAAACCATTCTCCATGCACCTTGAAATTGCAATTCTCCGACCCGGAGATGAGAAGATATTTTGTCAAGGATATCAGTAGGTTAGAGTGCTGGAGCGGAATTCGTCAGGGAGAAAATGGAAGGATGAATTGGGCCATTTTCCGCACTTTCTGTGCACACGCCCGCACGCATTTTTCGAGTTACGAATTTCGAAATGCATCCTCAGGATTTAATTCCCCGGCGAGCATTTTCGAAGTCGAAAAGCCCTCAACCAAATTGAAAATATGAATTCGTCCCCCGTGTTTCTTCACGGTGGGCGCTTCCACACAGTTCTCTCCATACTCAGAACCATTCACATGAACCGCTGGCTTAATCTCTTCGAGTAATTGCACGGGAGTAGGCTCAGAAAAATCGGTAATGAAATCAACTTCATCATAGGTGGACATCATTTGTTGCCGCGCCTGAAGAGAATTGATGGGACGGGCTGGGCCTTTATTCCCTCGAATGGATTCGTCCGTGTTTAGCGCCACGATAAATACATCGCCCTGAGCTTTCGCCTCCTTTAAAATCGATCGATGACCAAAATGCATCAAATCAAATGAGCCATTTAAGGTGACAATCTTCTTTCCCTGCTGACGAAGATCTGCCGCAAGTTTTCCAATTTCATTTCGCGGTACAATTTTCTGTAGTTTCCTCTTTCTAAGAAATGTAGCCGCTTGAAAAAGATTTGCGGCCACAAAGTCGGCGCGGCGATGGACTCCCGGGTCTTGGTTTAGTTCCTGGACGCCGAAGCCCGTGAGGAGGAGCGCGCTATTTCCTCCAAAGTTTTTTCCCAAATCAACGTCCGTGCCCCGATCTCCAAAGACCCAAGCTTTGCTCAATTCATATCCCTGTTCTTTGGCGTAGACTCGTACTAATTCCGGCGAAGGTTTTCGACAGATGCAGTTTTCCGTCGTTGCATGGGGACAGAAGAAGATTTTTAGAAATGCGATATCTTCCTTTAGAAATTCTTTTTCTAAATGGAGATGCATTTCTTGCAATTCCTTCAGCGAACTCTTGCCTCTTGCGATTCCCGATTGATTGGTGTGAATAATAAAATCGAAGCGGTCTTTGAGCAGCTTCAATCCCTCCACAACCAATCGGAGAATGCGAAAGTTTTCTACTTTATTTTCATACGGATAATCTTGGATGAGTGTTCCGTCGCGATCTAAGACCAGCAGATCCTTCTTTAAGTGAGACATCATGACTTAGTTTTTCAAATAGGGCTTGAGCTCGTCGTAATGCACCGGCGCGGTTCCGAACTTCGCCACTTTAATTCCCGCCGCTTGATTTGCCAGCAGCGCCGCTTCGCGAAGAGGTCGTCCGATGGCGAGCGCTAAGCTAAGTACTGCAACCACCGTATCCCCCGCACCGGATACATCGTAAACTTCCTTCGCGACCGTAGGGATATGAAAGGATGCGCTAGAACTTTCAAAAAGCGTCATTCCGCGTTCGCCCATCGTGATCAAAACGTTACTTCGCAGCGTTCTCGCCAATTCATTTCCCGCCGCCTCAACCTCTCGATCATTCGCGAGCTTCATTCCCATCATTCCCTCTGCTTCCTTTTTGTTGGGCGTAATGACGGATGCCCCATGGTACCAGTCGCGATGCTGGGGTTTCGGATCCACAATGAGCGGTATCTTTTGAATTTTACAGATATCTCGCACGGCATCCATGAGTTCCGCGGTGACGAGACCTTTTGCGTAATCCGAAATGACGATCGCGTCGGCTTTTCCTTGAGCTTCGATCTTCTCCAATAGGATTTGCGTGGTTTCACGGTCGATATAGTTCTCATCGTCCCAATCAATGCGCAGAAGCTGTTGGTTTTGGGCAATGATTCGAATTTTTTGGATGGTACGTCTTTTATCGCTTTCAATGACACCATTCACATCGATGCGTCGCTTTCGCGCTTCCTCCGCAAGAAGATCGTGTGCTTGGTCCTTGCCCGTGAGGCCAATCAGGACCGCGTGCCCACCCAGGGCTGCGACGTTATTGGCAGTATTCGCTGCACCGCCAGGCACATAAGTTTCCCGTTTGACGGACACTACGGGAATGGGGGCTTCGGGCGAAATTCTTTCGACTTCACCGAAGGTATATTTGTCCAGCATCACGTCACCGATGATCAGGATTTTTTTGCCTTCGAAAATCATTCGCTTAGGCTACCGAGCGCATTCATTTTACAAAAGGATGATTTTTAAGAATGCAGACTGAGCGGTAAAGAGATTCGGCAAGCATGAGTTGCGCAGTTCCATGCGTAAAGGTGAGTCGCGAGAGTGACAATTTCATCGAAGCGCGCTGGCGAAAGGCCGGAGGGAAACCCGCAGCGGGTCCAACTACGAAATGTCGGTCGGGCGAACCTTGGAAGCAGAATCGGTAAAAATCCTCAGAAGTCATTTGATCGCCCTCCACATCCAGGAGAACGAAGGATTTGGTTTGAGCGAGAAATTTTTCTTCCTCTGGAAGAATCTCTGCCGTGCGACTGTCCGGATTCTTTTTGAGGCGAAGGTCCGTCCACTCAAAGGGAATTTGGTCGCGAATGCGTTTAATGTACACGTCCCGTGCACTCAAGTCCTTCGGAGAGCCAAAGCATGTCACGCGGATCACTCCGCCCCCTTAACATNNAGGCTGAAGAAGAAATGGACAATGCGGAATGCGCTTGAGTGGGGGGGTGCTGCCAATCGATTCTTGGAACATTTGCCCATAGGCTTTCCAAATCGAAGTGCTGCCTTGTCGCTTCATCAAACACATGGAGGACCACGTCTCCTAGATCGGCCACGACCCATTGTGTGGCTCTTCCTTCGATCGATCGAGGAGGGAAGCCCGAAGTTTTAAGTTCCATGCAAGGTGCGTCAATCAATGTTTCCATATGGCGGGTGCTCGTGCCTGAAGCGATGATCATAAAATCGGTGAAGGATGAAACTTCACGAACGTCGAATATAAAAATTCCACGTCCACCCTTTTTGTCTAAGAGCTGGCCGATCCAGCAAGCCAATTCTAAACTCGATTGTTTTGCGCCCAATGCATTTCCTCCTTTATGCGTTAATCTTCGAATCCCTTTTACTTTCGTAAAATTGATTCACTTCCTTTCGGATGCTCTCAGGAATCCATTCCTTTGGAGCGGTCCCATTTCGAATATCCGTCGATGAAACATTTTCAAAGTCATCCGTCGTCGGTGCCCATCGAAATGCGCAGCTTGAGTGTAACAAGCGATGGCTTCCCATTCCCTCTGGCGTCCGATAGGTGTTGCTGGCTCGCTTCATCACAAGCCACTCCAAGCGCGAAGCATACTGGTCAATTTTCTCCCAGTAGGCAAGGCGTTCAAATTGGTCCTCGCCCAAAATCCAGGAAAAGCTTGCCTTGGGATATTGTTGAACAAAATGGTCGAAAATAGCCCAGCCAAATATGACCTGCTGCGCCTTCGCTTCAAAATCAGAGACGTCATAAGGAAAAGTCCGGCGGCACCAATCAAGGCGCTGTGCGAAGGACGCCACGGGAATTTTCTGAGGTGGGTATTTCGAGGGAACAATGATGATACGATCGAAGGATTCCGTCTCATCAATTTGACGGAGAAGGCCGACATGCCCGGAATGGGGAGGGTCGAACGACCCTCCGAAGATCGCGATTTTTTTCGATGCTTCAATAGGATCTAAGTCCCCTTCTTTTTAGATTTATCCTTCTCTTTTTCCTTCACCTCAAAGGCCTCTCCAATGAGAGAGCTTTTGAGCATGGCTTCAGAAACTTTCTCAACATCCGACATTTGCCAAAAACTCGAAATTTGAACTTCTGTTTTGCCTTCATGGAGGATCTTGCCGGTCAGTGTGAGTTTGACGGTTCCGTCCTTTCCGCCTTCATAGGTGAGTACGGCGCCATTATTTTGCATCTTGGCTCTGCCGGCCTTCAATTCCGATAACCAAAAGGAGAATTTCAAATCGGGTTCGATGAGTCCCATTTGTTCTGCAAACCGCTGGATCGATAAAATCACCTCCACCCAACTGGCATTTTTCACCGAGGGAATCGATATAGGGCGGTTCGTAGGCGTATAAGAAAAAAATTGATTCTGAAGTCGACCGAATTCCGAAATTGTTTGGGCAAAAGGGATTTCGCGGCGCACACGCCATTGCGTGGGGCCATAATAAACGAGCTCATTCATAATGGTGCTGGTCTTTTGAATGGAACTCGCGGCCTCGCTTCCATCGAGCACAAACGTCGTTCGCTCTCTCACGCGGAAGGATTTTTGTAGAAGATCCTCAACTCGAGAAAGTAGCTCAGATTCATCGACCGCTTCGTCAGATGCTTGGGAGATGCTCATGGTGCAGAGCAGTAAAAGGAGCGTGAAAGCTGAAAATGAAAGGAGGAGCTTTGTCAGTCGTTCGAAAAACAACGTTTTTAGGATAGCACAGCAGCCTGTGGCAGCAAGAGATGTTCAATAATCTCTTGCTCGAGTTCGCTTATACCCGTTCGCTGCTTTGCAGAAACTAAAACCACTTCCGGATGCGATTTCTTGAACGCCTTCCAATCTGCGCGCCAGATTTCGCGCTGGTCTTCAGTTTCTGACGCACTTTCCAAAAGATCTGCTTTATTGACGCACACTAACCGAGGTCTTTTCAGCAAAGTTGCGTCATAGCGTCGAAGTTCTTCCAAAAGAGTGCCGTACATGCGCTCAAGATGCATCTCTCTATCAAAAGTGAGCACAAAGAGAAGCTGCGCTGAACGCGAGATATGGCGAAGAAACTGGGTTCCCAGACCAACGCCTTCGTGGGCGCCTTCGAGAAGGCCGGGAATGTCGGCCAACGTAATGTTTGGATTCCGGTGCAAAACTCCTAGTTGCGGCGCCAGAGTGGTGAAAGGGTAGTCTCCAATTTTAGGAGTGGCCGAGGTGAGAACGCTCAGAAGTGTGCTTTTTCCTGCATTCGGAAATCCTACTAATCCCACATGACTAAGAAGTTTCAATTCTAGAAATAAGGTGCGTTCCTCGCCAGGTTCTCCGGGGGTTGCAATGCGAGGTGTTTGTCGAACCGAATTCTTAAAATGAACATTTCCAAGTCCACCCTTTCCACCTTTTGCAACGAGAACCCGCTGACCGTGGGAGCAAATGTCAGCGTCGATTTCTCCGTCGTCGGAATGCACCAAGGTGCCGAGTGGAACTTTTAAGAAAATGTCCTCCGCTCCACGCCCATTCATTTGGGAGCCCATGCCCCCTTGGCCATTATGAGCGCGATACTCTGCTTGGTATCGAAAATCGATGAGCGTCTGGACGTCTTCGGAGCCCTCCAAATAGATTGAGCCGCCACGACCGCCATCGCCGCCATCGGGTCCACCTTTGGGAATGTATTTTTCACGCCGGAAACCAATGCAGCCGTTGCCGCCTTTTCCAGCTGAAACACGAATATTTACTTCATCGATAAAGCGCATTTTTTAGACCTCTTGGGCCGAGCGCCAAGAATGAATTAGGCGCTTAGCGGATAAACGCTGACTCGTCGACGATCTTTTCCTAATCGTTCGAACTCTACGCGTCCGTCGATCTTCGCAAAGATCGTAAAATCTCGGCCCATGCCGACGTTGCGACCCGGGTGGATCTTTGTGCCAACCTGACGAACAAGAATGGTGCCTGTACCCACGATTTCTGAACCATATCGCTTAACCCCGCGATACTGGGGATTAGAATCTCGTCCGTTTCTGGAACTACCACCGGCTTTTTTATGTGCCATTTTTCTGCTCTCCCTACAATTTAAGCCGCTGCTTTAATCTCGCTGATCTCCACCACGGTGAAGGCTCGTCTTGCGCCCACTTTTCTCGTGTAGCCCTTTCGGCGCTTCTTCTTGAATGCGAAAACTTTTTTCTCTTTTCCTTGTTCAATGATGCTTCCAAGGACGACGGATCCTCCTACCGTGGGAGTTCCAATCTTGCCCTGCTCGGCAGTTCCCACGAAGAGAATTCGATCAAAGGTAACCTTCGTACCTTCCGGGGCTTCCTTGCCATCTTTCGAGATGAGGTCCACCTTAATTCGGTCACCCACACTCACTTTGTACTGTCGTCCTAAAGTCTCAATAATCGCGAACATAGACGGATTTATAAGGCTTTTTGATTCTCAGAGTAAAGACCATTCGATACCATATTCATGCAATGAAGAGGGGACTTATTCTACTTTTAGGGGCCGTCCTTTCGGCCTGTGGAGACTCGAAGTCGATCCGACTGAACTACACCGTGGCTGGCTCCCAGACGCCGGATTTGACTGTTCTGCTGACCCTGCCCCCTGAATCGGGGACGGCCTATAAACAGAGTCTTCCTTCCATATTGGATTCAGACGGAAATTCTCACTATTTTTACGATTACGATGCCGATCTAAAGGCCTGCGCGCTGTACCAGTCCGCCGAAGTGAATGGCACGGAGATCGACAATTCCTCCTCTCGATTTCACTCCGGAACGGGAAGTCAAAATGCCTGTCTCCGATTGGCCTGCAAATATGAAAAAAATCTCTTCGCTTTCGGAACGTTAGACTTGCAAAACTCGCCCCCGACCTCGCTTAGCGCCCCCAACAATGGATTTGTGATCGCAATGTTCTTTTACGGGGCGGTGACCTCCTCTGCCACCAAGTGTTTTGAAATGTTCGCGGCCGAGGTCCAAAATCAGCGATTTCTCATGAGCGGAGGGTCCTTAGCGGAGAGTGCGTCTGTGTCCCTTAACAGCGGCGGAGCGACGTGTTATGATCTAACCGTCTATAACTCATCAAGCGATTGTGATGCCCTCTAAAGAAAGGTTTCTATGAAAGACTTCTTTGGCGGAGTGACAAGAGAAATCAGGGTATTCGGTCTCATATTTTTAGGCTTCTTAGGATGCGGAGAGAGTTCCACCTCTGCGACCTTTCAGCTGGATTATTCCGAAGTTTCAGGACTGCTTAGTAACGGCAAATTGACCACGGTTCGGTTGGGATATACTTACACGGGCTTCACTCGGAACAATCAACAACAGATTAAAGTGTATCCTTCTGCCGCCATTCCAACGGTGATTTCAACGGAAGGGGACGTTCAAAACTACGAATGGTCCACAGCCAGCGACGCCGGCGTCAGTCTAGTCGATTCATCCATTACGCTTGACGGTGTACCCCTGGGCAAGCGCGGCACGGACATTTTCTTAGAGGTCTTGCAGAAATTTCCGGACGATCAGTGGTACGTGGTTGCGTACTTCTGTTACGAGGGCCCGCGCGATGAAGAACTTACCGAGGCGCAATTGAAAGCAGATACGACGGTGGAACAAGTTGTTTTCGAAGGCCGCACTTGTGGCCAATGCTCGAAGCAACAAAAAACCACGAACCATCAAGCAAACTGTCCTTCTTAGGAAGTCTGGCGTTGATTTTCTTTGTCGAGATCAGAATTGGTTTGAGCCGCTTCCTCGTTCGTCGCGGGTGAGTCGTCGTCGTCGCCTTCTTCATCCGCATCCGTCCAGGAACTTTCCGTTCGTTCCGCTTCCTCTCGAGATCGAATGACGGGAGCTTCGATCGCTTCCTCCTCGTCGTCCGATTCTTCAGCATGGTCCGCTTCCGCAGCAGTCGCTGCCGTTGCGGCGGCCGCAGCAGCGGCGGCTTGTTGAGCGGCCAGTTGTTCCTGCCTCTTTGCTTCCTTGATCGCTCGGACAGCATTCACGTCTTTTTGATAGTCTGCTTCATCATCTTCATCGTCTTCCGGAAGGTGATGATGTCGGTCGACTAAATCCTTTCGCTTCGTCTGAGTGTCTTGAGGCGGTAAGGACCTGCCACGTTGGGGTTCCTTTGTAGAAATCGCAATTTGCTCAAAATGGAAGGACGGATCCGACACTAACCGAATTCCCTTTTGATGCTGCTTTTCCAGAGTCACAATCGTCTGCTCTTCATGACTGCGCAGTANNTAAATTTCGGGATGCATACTCACGTAGAGGTGGTCACCTTCCGACACCGGCAACTCACGACGAATTTCACGCAGCACCTGATGCGCGAGGGCAACTTTACTTTTCACGAAGCCTTTGCCCTCACACGTGGGACATTGTTCAGTCAGATAGCGCAAAACACTTTCGCGGGAACGCTTTCGAGTCATTTCGACCAGACCGAGATTTGAAATCTTCAAAATAGTGGTTTTCGATTTATCCTCTCGAAGTAGGCCATCCAAGAATCGGTAGACTTGTTCCTTGGAGGAATCTTTTTCCATATCGATAAAATCGATGATGATGATTCCGCCAATGTTGCGAAGTCGAAGTTGTTTTACAATTTCCTCAGCCGCTTCCAAGTTGGTACGGAGTATTGTTTCTTCAAGAGTTTTCTTTCCTACGAAGCGACCCGTGTTCACGTCGATGGAAGTGAGCGCTTCTGTAGTCTCAATAATGAGATAGCCGCCGCTCTTTAACCAAACTCGCTTGCCAAGAGCTCGCTGAATTTCCTGCTCCACATGGTAGCGATCGAAAAGGGGAGTGGCTTCGTCGTACAGCTCCACTTTGTCACGAAGTGCAGGATTAAAATTTCGAATGAAACGCAAAATTCTACGATGTTCGCCGGAGGAATCCACCACCATTCGATCAATGTCATCTTCTAAGAAATCTCGAATCACTCGAGTCGTGAGGTCCAAGTCGTAATGCAAAAGCGTAGGAGCCCCAGAGGTTTGAAATTTACGTCCAATTTTTTTCCAAAGATTTAAAAGGTAGTCGACATCCGCTTTAATCTGTCGTTCCGAGGTGCTTCCTGAGGCAGCCGTTCGAACGATAAATCCCCCCTCTTTGGAGCGGAATTGATCAATAATTTTCTTCAATTTGCGGCGTTGATCAAAACTTTCAATTTTTCGAGACACCCCGTTGTGGCGCAGCGTGGGCATGAATACCAAATTGCGTCCGGGCAGAGAGAGATGGCACGTAAGACGGGCCCCCTTGGTTCCAATGGGTCCTTTGGCCACCTGAACTAAAATATCCTGGCCCTCGCGGACAAGCTCCGCAATGGGGGGAACTTCCTCATAGCCACGGCGACGACGGCGATTCTGATAGGGCTCCGAAGGACCCTCACCGTCCTCTAAATCATCCTCGTCAATATCATCGACCGTATTATGTTTGGATTTATAAAAATCGCCCGCGTAGAGAAAGGCGGCGCGTTCATGCCCGATGTCGACAAAGGCGGCTTGCATTCCGGGAAGCACCCGAACCACTTTGCCCTTATAAATATTTCCTACGATCCCCTTGTCGGTATTTCTTTCAAAGAAAAATTCGACGACTTTTTTGTCTTGGAGGAGCGCTATGCGCGTCTCCTGGGCTGATGCATTGATCAGAATCTCTTTCGACACGGCTAAACCAACCTTCTTTTTCAATATTTTGATGATTATTGTGCTGTGACATGGATTGCCCGACTGACACGTCGTATGGGGTCAGAAAGGGGCTCCAATGACAGCGTTCCATAGGCATTGCGACCACGCGTGCTGCGTGAAGTTCAGAGTAGTAGGCTTCAAGGTTCATCGAAGCGGGACGGGTCAACAAGTGTGCCATTTTGATTAATTTAAGCTACCCGACCTGTATAGGACGGTCAAATGATAGGGCCCATGGGGAAGAAGCGGGCCGTAGCGCCGCGTTAGGCGGCTTTATTTTTCTTCAGCGACTCAACTTCAGCCGACTTGGACTGCACCAGTTCCTGAGTTTTCTTGAGCTCTTCTTCTAAAGATTTGATTTGGGTTTGAGCATTTACCAAATCCTGAGCCACTTGATCGCTCTGTTGAAGCAGGGCTTGCTTTTCTTGAAGCAAAACTTCGAAATCGGCATCTACAGGCGCAGACTTTGTTTGCTTCACGTACCTTGCCAGCAATAACAGGCAGTAGAAGAGGAACGTCGACGTAATCACGTAAAGTCCAAATAAGCCTGTATAGGTCATGCTTCTATTGTACGAGAACGGGAGAATTCTGGGAGATGCGCCGCGGAATGGGATTAGGCGGGATCTGGAGCTACTTTTCTCAACATTCCACAGGCGGCGTAGATGTCGTTTCCTCGATTTTTTCGAATGAAAACGGCGTTATCTTGGCGAAGCATGTAGCTGTGAAATTTCTGAATCTGTTCATCCGAAGGGCGCTTGAACTCCGTGAAAGGGCTCTCATTGTAAGGGATAAGATTAATTTTGCAGGAAACTTGAGATGTCAATTTAGATAGGCGCTGGGCGTCTTCCATCGTATCGCTTACGCCTTTCATCAAGATATATTCAAAGGTCACGCGCTTATTTGTGCGCTGGGAGTAGTGACGACAGGCATCCATCAGCTCAGCGATGTTCCATTTCAAATTAATAGGCATGATCCTCGAGCGAATTTCGTCGGTGGTGGCATTGAGCGAAACGGCCAGCCGAAAAGGATCCGATTTTTTCAGCATGTTGATTTTTTCAACATTCCCAACGGTGGACACGGTAATGCGTTTTGCACTCTTTTCGAAACCCGAGGCGTGCGTAAGAAGGCGTGTTGCCTTTTTCACCTCTTCGAAGTTGTCAAAAGGCTCGCCCATCCCCATGAAAACAATATTCGTAATCTTTCGGAGCTCAGGATCTTGTTCAACCGTCCAAATCTGACGAACAATATCGCCCGCACTCAAGTGCGCTTTGAATCCCAGTTGAGCGGTTAGACAAAATTTACAGGCCATCTTGCATCCGACTTGCGAGCTCACACAGAGTGTGACGCGATCTTCTTCTGGAATGTACACACACTCAATTTCCTGAGGGCCTTTCAGAGTCTGGACTTGAAGTAAAAATTTTACCGTACCGTCTTTCGATACCATTTTCCGCACCACGGGAAGGGGAGCAATATTCACTCGTCCAACGAGCATGGGGCGCATCGCCGTCGGTAAGCTCGACATAAGCATGGGATCTGTAATCCGATGCTTATAGACAAAGCTTACAAAAGATTTTCCGTGGAACTTTTTCCCGAGCAGTGATCCCAGGCGCTCTTCGGCCTCTTCGATCTCCATATTGAAGAAATCGATGGGATCCGATTGAAGCGTCGGTGCGTCGAGTGAAAATCGTTCGGGGGATATGGCCATCGAATTCCTTAGAGCAATTCAAACGCATTAAAGAAATAGCGGGTTTCAAAGGCGGCTGTTTCAGGAGCGTCGCTTCCGTGAACGGTGTTGGCTTCAATGCTCTCTGCGAACAAAGCGCGAATGGTCCCAGGGGCGGCCTTCTTCGGATCGGTAGCGCCCATGATCTCGCGGTTCTTTGCAATCGCGCCTTCGCCTTCCAAAACGGAAATGACGACTGGACCAGAGGTCATATATTCCACCAACGATGCAAAGAAGGGGCGTTCGCGGTGAACTGCGTAAAAACCTTCCGCTTGAGCGCGGGTAAGAGTGACTCGCTTTACCGCGGCCACTTTCAAGCCACTTTCCTCAAAGCGGGTGAAAATTTTGCCAATGAGATTTCGTTTCACACCATCAGGCTTGATGATGCTGAGAGTTCGTTCCAATGCCATAAAAAAAGAGGCCTCCTATTAATTAAGTTCAGGAGGCCTCTTTACCAAAAATGTAGTCAAAAAGAAGCTGCGGATGCTCTGTTTTTAAAGGCTTGAGTCGGCCTTAAAGAAGCATCCTAAGCGAACGTCGACGGACTGGTTGTGATAAGACGAAGATCCCACGTTCAGGGAGGATTGGTTATCTAAGAACATCATCGTGGTGCCCTCGTGCAGATGCTTGCCCTTGTAGTTGTAGGCTACTGTCACAATTAGCATATCTTGGTCGGCTTTTCCGCCCTTCAGCAATTGTGGCATGATGGGGTCCGGAAGTTGGATGGGTTTTGCAATGTTGACTTGCACGTCCACGGTTCCTTTAAACTTCATAGGTTTGGGTTCGCCAGCAAAGGCAACGGATTCAAAATCGCTCGCCTTGAGAACTTTTCTTTCATTGAGATTCTGCCCGTCATATTTAAAAGAAAATGGACTGGCCATCCCGAAGTCCGGGCCAGAGCCTGATCCAAACTTTCCATGCATTGCGGATGTAATACAAACAATCTCGCCTTTCAGTGCGTCCGCATGAGCGGCTGAGATTTGAGCTGTGAGAAGTAAACCTAAAGAGAAAATGATTTTGTCGGTCATAAAAAGAATCCCCCTTGAACGAAGGATAGTGGACTTCGTTTCATGCTGCGGAGAGGGTGAATTCCGTTTAAGCAATGCGGCGTCTATCCGAGTCGTTCTTTCATCGCTCGCGCTAAATGCGAGGGATTTTCAACGACGGTTGAGAAAAATAGTATCAAAACGGAGCGGTGAGTCACACGTCCGATCTAATATACTTTCATGGGGGGCACTTATGATTTTAAATTTTGCATTTTTATTTTTAACTCAGGCCACTGTAGTTTCGGGAGCAGCGAACGAAACTTGGCCTATGAATCTAGAAGTTTATGGCAGAGGGATGTTTGTTCTTCAGAATTCGAAAGGCGATAGTTTCTATTCCACCGAAGGCGAGTTTTCTGTGCTTCCGGGTACTGCAATTACCATGAAAAATGGAGAATATACTCTTCTAGGATTTGCGTCCGACGGACTTGGCGGGTTAACTTCAACGCTCACACCAATTTCTGTTCCCGTATGGGCTACAGCGATTTCAATCAATGACTTTGGAGAGTTGAAAGCACTTGCGGGCACCCAGTCGGAACCGCTTGCCACCATACCGTTAGCCTTAGTGGACGATGATTTACAGGCGGGAGGTCTAGGATTCATGAAAGTTGCCGTCGGTCTTTATCAAGTTTGCAATATGGTCGCAGGTGCGTCGATCGGTCTTCCGGGCACGGGTACTCGAGGTGAAATCTATTCCCTGGGCAATGGCTTCTTTTGCAGTTTGCCTAAATAAATTTGAGCTAGCCTAACCGTTCTTTCATCGCTCGCGCTAAATGCGAGGGATTTTCAACGACGGTTACGCCGGCACTACGCAGTGCGCTCATTTTGGCTTGAGCTGTTCCTTTGCCACCAGAGATGATGGCGCCCGCGTGGCCCATACGTCGACCTGGAGGCGCAGTCGCTCCAGCGATAAAACTTACTACCGGTTTTTTCATGTTGGCTTTGATCCATTCCGCCGCCGCTTCCTCTTCGCCGCCACCGATTTCTCCAATCATGATCACGCCTTTGGTTTCCGGATCGGCGTTGAAACGTTTTAAGATGGTGATGAAATCTGCGCCGTGAATGGGATCGCCGCCGATGCCCACGCACGTGGTGGCGCCGAGACCAATACGAGAAATTTGATCAACCGCTTCATAGGTGAGCGTGCCAGAGCGAGAGAGAATTCCCACGACTCCGCGCTTTCCGATATTGCCGGGTTGAATTCCAATGCGGCATTCATCGATCGTGACCACGCCAGGGCAGTTCGGTCCGATCAAAAGGGTTTTGTCGCCCCGTTTGGCGAGCTCTTGTTTCACCGCGATCATGTCAT
>DDSI01000203.1 GCA_002343335.1 Bacteriovoracaceae bacterium UBA2394 | reverse complement strand
TCGCAATAGCTTCCGTCAATTGATTCAATTCGGGTTTCGTGCGGAGCGCGAGCGAAATCGCATCTTCCTTTTTCAGATCTTCCACTCTTTCAGCCGTCAGACTCATGGCTTCTAATTCCCAGTCCCCAAGCAAATTTGCCAATTNNNTCGGCGTCTAATCTTCTATTTTTAGCATCGGCTTCAAACACCCGGATTTTCAATCGATCAGTTTCCGTGACGTTGTCAGCGTTCTTCACTAACAATTCTTCCACTTTCGACGCAGCTTCCTGGAGGCGCTTTTCCACATCGGACAAGATGCGAATCGAATCATTGGCTAATTGAAAAGTATAATACGCGCGCTTCACCAGTGCGCGCAGCTCGCTTACCTTCTTTTGCTTTTCGTAATTGCTCAGTTGAATGTTTCGCTTCGCCATCTCTTCGAAGCCTGAAATCTTTCCAAAAGTGTAAATGGGCTGAACAGCTTCGATGGATAATTTCATAAACCCACCTAACTTCCCACTGCCCGAATTGGGATCGTAGGTATTTACATCTCGTTCATCGATCAGTTTTGCATCCGGAATGATCCCGCCTAAAATTTTCATATTGAAGTCGGTCAACCAACGATTGGCGTTTACCTGAGAGAGCTTCTCGCGAGCCTGACGCTCGAGAGCTTCGATGTCCTTCACGAAGGCCGCATTTTTTTCGGTGCGCTGTAGCAACTCTGCAAGACTGACCGATTGGGTGGCCGCCGTAACTGCCGTTGAGGGTACGGAAAAAATAGTTTCTGACAGATAGATTAAGACGCTGAGCGCCAAAAGCTCGACGGTCCTTTGAAAAACCCTTGGAATAATCTGGCATTTGCTCATCTTACTCATCAAATACTTTCGTCAGCCGTTAGTAGTTTGGCGGCAGATCATCTTTCAACGACCAGTCCCTTAAAAGTAACGCGTTTGACCAGGGTATGCCAACTTCTTAAACTCGAAGGGTTGTTACGAGTCACGTGAGACTGCGTTAGAATGGATTTCGAGGGGAGCATGTCGGGATCACGCTCACCTAACCATCCTAATAAGACGTTGGGGATAAATGAAAAAAATCATTTTGAATGAAAAGGGGCGCACGACCACTGCGAATGAATCCGCTGTCCCCTCCAACCTCATCGATCCCACGACAGGACTCTATACCTTTTCGCATCACATGCCTGAGTTGCATCATATTCTGACGACGCAGAAGGCACTCGGAATGTTTTATATCGACGCGTCAGAACTCGGAAAAATCGAATACGATTACGGTCACGAAATTTATTCAAAAATTCTCCAAGATGTCGTGAACGCAATCAATGATCTCAAGGGTTCGCTCATTCGCAATGATGATATTCTTACGATTCGCCACATTCACGATGAACTATTTTTACTGTTCTTAAGCTCGCATCGACCAGAGTATCAAAATTTTTTGAAAATCGAAAATCTGCGCACCATCATGCAAAGATTCCTTCATGCTCTCAATGCGCAGATTTTTAAGATCACGTTTCCCTTCACAAAAAAGATTCTCAAGGTGGATATCGGCTATGCGTACGCCGTTCACAATCCGCTGCTTTCCACGGAGCGCACGGTCTATCGATTGATGGATCAGGCGAAATCCTCAGCGGCTATCAATGGGGAGCGTTTCATCGTAGAGATCACAGAGAATTTGAAGGAAATCATCATGGATGAAAACCTTCAAACCCATTATCAACCGATCGTAAGTTTAAATGACGGTTCGATTTTTGCTTATGAAGCTCTGTCGAGAGGGCCGCGTGGGACGCCCATGGAAAGCCCACTCATGCTGTTTGGCGTTGCAGATAAAGCCAACTTGTCATTTGAGCTAGACCGACTCTGTCGAAAGAAGGCCATTCAAAATGTTGTCGGTTTGGCTCCCCACCAAAAGCTTTTCGTCAATGTGTTTCCAACGACATTGCATGACCCTGAATTTAAGGGGGACAACTTACAACAACTTCTCAACTCTTCGAATTTGAGCGGTGAGAATATCGTCTTTGAAATTACGGAGCGCGTGGCGATCGAAAACTACGGCATCTTTCAGAAGGAGCAAGAATATTACGAGCGGTTGGGATTTCACTTGGCGGTGGATGACATCGGAACAGGCTATGGAAGTTTGGAAGCCATTGCGAATCTTCGCCCGAAGTTTGTCAAAATCGACATTTCGCTCATTCGCGATATCGATAAGAGCACTGTGAAGCAGGAATTGCTCAAAGCCATTTGCGACATTGGAAAAAAAGTTAATGCTCAGGTTCTCGCCGAAGGGATTGAAACGCAAAATGAACTCGACGCCGTTCGCGCCATGCGAGTGGACTACGCGCAAGGTTATTTGCTAGCAAAGCCAGCTCCAGATCTTTTGGCAAAAGATAAGAAGTTCAAGCTGACAGCTTGAGCTATTCCCCTACAATTGAGAAATGACGACGAATGGAAGCTCTTCTCTTTCCGAGCACATGAAGGCCTTATGTCGCGCTCCTCGAACCCCAGGTAGTCCCGGTTATTTGGAATCACAAATTTATATTTGCGAAACCCTTCAGTCTTTGGGATTCGACGTGCTCGAACAGCGTTTCTCCCCACTCTTGGTGGGACCGTCTCTCAATATTTATGCGCGGTTAGATTCCAGCGCTGGATCCTCAGAAAAAGGCATTCTGTTGGGAGGTCATTATGAAACACTTTGTAGTTCAGGAGTGGGCGCGGATGACAATGCTTCTGCGGTTGCGGTGATTTTAGAGCTAGCCAGACGCTTCAAAGAAAATCCCCCCGCTACCCCCGTCACTTTTTGTTTCTTTGACCTGGAAGAGAATTACCGCCTAGGAGGTCTGCGAGGTTCTGAGGCATTTGCCAGTCATTTCGCCGATCGCTTTCAAGAGGTAATCATTCTGGATTTGGTAGGCGGACATTTTGCTCCTCATATGGAGTCCGCGTATTTTCAATTTGGCGATTCTCGCCCTCCCCTTCAGCATTCGGATCTTGAATTTATGCACTTGCCCATCAAAGTGCTCGAACCCCTTGGGGCCTGGGGTTCTATGGGTCCACGAAGTGACTACTATGCTTTTCGAAAGCGCGGCGTGCCCTATACCTTTTTATCGTCTGGAACGCCTTGGTATTACCACACGGAGAACGACAATTTGGATCGAATTGATTTCGAGAAGATGGAAAAACTTTGTGAAGTGCTTGAAAAGGAAATTTACAAAGGTTGCTCTTCAACACCGCACATCCCATCATGGAATTCATTTCATCGCTTAACAGAATTGATTTCCAAAACGCCGCAACTTCAAAGCAAAGAGTTGCAGCTCATGATGGAAAGGAAAGCTGAGCCGGATCGCCTTCAGATGGTCCGTTTTCATATTCAAGTCTTAAAGAAATTGAGAGAATTTGGGCCTTCGCTCTGGGCCGCTTAGGCTTTGGCAACGTCGACTAAACGTCCCATGTGTTGCTCTTCTCGAATCCAGGAGCGAATACGACGCGGCAGTGTCTTTACATCCAGTGGATCGGCGACATCACTTCGACGAAAGGGCGAATGTGTATTCCAAAAGAGAATCGATTTTTGCTGGAGTTTATGCCGCTTAATATATTCACACATTCCAAAAAATGCTTTTCCGGTATAAACGGGATCCAATTCAATCCCTTCTAACTCGAGCAATCGCAGCATGCGCGTCTCGAGAAATGCGGGAGTTTGACCGTGGCCCCCAAAAATATAGCCCCTATCGATTGTGAAATCGGATACCTTTGGAACCGCATTCAGTTTAGACCGCAGTCCGCGATTTAAAATTTGAACGGCATCCGATGCGAGACGCTCCAGATGCTCAGGCTCCAGGAATCGATCATCCGAGGCTTGCACTCCAATGATTTGAAGGCCTGATAATTCCGCCAATCGACGCCCAAGTTCCATTCCGACTAATGTGGCGCCTGACCCGACAGGGACAAAAAGCAGATCGATGGGAGGCAATTCCCCCTCGTCAATCTGTTGTGCCAGCTCAAACATTGCGCTCACATAGCCGATGGCGCCTAATGCAGAACCACCGCCCTCCGACACCATATCAATTCGGAAAAATTTGGATAAAAACTTCTGCCAGCCGAGTGACCATCGAAGAGCCCGCTCGGACCCACAGATTTTTACTTTCGATCCCATCGCTTTCATCGCGCTCGTCATTTCTATCGATTCCTTCGAAAGCGGGGCCTTTCGCAGATAGATGTTGGATTTCAAATCCAACTGTCGAGCAGCAGATGCGAGAGCCATGCAATGGGATGACCCCACGTAGCCCGAGCTGACTAATTTTTTAGCCCTTCTCTCCAGCGCGTCGCCCATCACGAATTCTAATTTGCGCGCTTTGTTATCGGGCAGCGTATGAAAATCCAAATCCTCGCGTTTTAAATGAACGTAATTTTCTCCGTACCAATGCTGTGTCTTCTTAAGTGCAACCGGAACGGAAGGATTCGAAGTGCCTCGCAAACTAACCCAAGGAATCTTTCCTATGAGCTCTGGAAATTTTGCAAAAAGCGCAGGCAGAAATTCAATCGCAACCTCGGGCGCGGAATTCACATGAAAGGGTGTGGAACGACCCTTTTGCGATTGATCCCCATTTCGACTCTGCCGAGGCCCAGCGGCAGACTGAAGATAAGATTCAATTCGTTCTTTCGGTGAGAGGGATTCCCCATCACCATTGGGAATGTCTTGTTGATTTTGATGGCGGTTGCGTCCACGAAATCTTCGGTGTCGGTTTCCGCCGCCTCCTCCGCCATTTCCACCACCGCCGCCGCTTCCACCGCGGCGATTATTTCTTCGATTTCTTTGCGGAGGGCGTCCCATAGTCGAGCGGCCAGTATAGCGCGTTGAAGACTCTTGTCATGGGAATTGACAGTAAGAATCGTGCATCAGACGCTACCGCCATGTTTGAGTCTCAAAGTGCTTCAGGCTGCCAAATTCGGTCCTTTGCCGTGGGACCACTCCAATGCAACTGCACCATCCTTTGGGATCAACAGAGCCGAGATGCAATCCTCGTGGATCCCGGCGATGAGGCAGAGAAGATTATTCGGGAAATCGAAAAGGAAAAGCTTCGAATTCGGGCCATTATTCACACCCATGCTCACTTTGATCACATCGGGGCGAGTGCAAAGATGCGAGATCACACGAAAGCTCCCTTGCTCGTGCATCCGGGCGAAAAATGGCTTTGGGACAATGTCGCAACCCAGGGTCGTATGTTTGGAATTTCCACCCGGGAAATTGGTCCATGGAGTGAAGATCTAGATCACGAAAAAATTATTCCTTGTGGAAGTTATTCCTGGAAAACGATTTTTACGCCCGGACATACGCCGGGGAGTTGTAGTTTTCTCCTCGATAATATATTGATCGCCGGCGATACCCTCTTTCAAAATTCGATTGGCCGAACGGATCTCTGGGGTGGAGATTTCGACACCATTAAAAAGAGCATTCAGCAGAGGCTCTACACTTTGGATGACGACACGATTGTGATTTGCGGGCATGGTCCGAACACCGCTGTTGGCATTGAGAAGCGATCGAATCCTTTTGTGACAGGTTAGTTCACGAGTGATTCGACAAATATCAGTCCTGCCTATTAATTCGTCATTTCGCTTTCTGATATTTTGACTAGAGATTTATAACGCGATCGGTGTTTTAGAACCTTTTGCATTCCTCGAATGACGGCTAATTGGGGATCTTCGGGAATATTCACTTTGATTCCGAAATCTCGCTCGAGTCGAATTTTCCATCCTCGGAGAAGCGCGCCTCCTCCGACCATATAAATTCCCTTTGATTCCACTTGGGATCGAAACTCCGGAGGAAGGACATTGATGTGTTCGATCAATTTATTCTCGATCGTCTGCGTGATCGGCTCTAAAAAACCTCGAATGTCTTCAGAAGTGATCGTCGTTCTTCGAGGAAATCCCGATCGACGATCCAGTCCAAAAATTTCAAACGCTTCTTCCATGATATTGGGATCGGAGGCAACGGAACCGCGCGCCATCTTCACCTCTTCCGCGGTCGTGAGCCCTATTTCAAACTGTCTTGTGCGGAGCATTCGATCGGCAATGAGTTGGTCCATGGCATTTCCAGCCTGACGCAGGGAGGAGCAATGAATCATATGACCGTAAGCGATGGTAGAAATTTCCACCGTACCACCCCCGATATCCACGACGGTGCAACCCTCCGGCGAAAATACATCGAGGTCGCATCCCAGCGCCGCGGCGAATGGTTCTCGAATGAGACGAACGTGCGTTCGCATATTTTCAATTCGATCTTTGTAGGATTTTGTTTCGACGGGTGTGGCTCCCCACGGCACGCACACCAAAACAGAGACTTGAAGAGCGAGCGGATTTCGGCGCGCTTGATTCACTAGATACGTGAGATATTGACCAGCGGCTTCGAAATCGCAAATCACTCCATCGCGCAGAGGCCGAACGACATTTATTTTCTCGGAACCCTTACCTGCCATCTCTTTAGCGGCTTCGCCGTAAGCCACGGGCAAACGAGTGAGCGCATGAAAGGCGATGCTCGAAGGCACGCGCCAAAAGTTTTTGGATTTTTCATGAGCGACAATGGAATAAGCCGTGCCTAAATCAATCGCGATCCGTTCTCGAATCAACCCCAAGCTCAAACCTCCCCCGATGTGAATGAATGAGTTCAGTGTCCCAGAGCGTCGACACTCTTCAAAGTTCAATCTTTCGACGGGATGAGTCGAGCGACACCGTGACTTAAAAGTGTCGCGAGGAATCCGAAGGTTGCGATGGCAGGAGCTGGCGCAAACTGCAGACGCATCGAGGCATAAGCTCCGAAGAAACTAGATGCGAGCGCAAACACGATCGAGCTCACCACGAGGGAGCGCAGAGACTTTGCCCACGCCAATGATGCGGCGGCAGGAAATACTAAATAGGTCGCCACTAAAATCGCCCCTACGGATTGGATGAGTCCCACGACAGTGACGGAAGTAAGCGCAAGCAAAAGAAAGTCAAAGCGATGGGAGGAGAATCCTAAACTTCTCGCGAAACGCGCATCGATGACGGAAGCCCAGAGCGGCTTCCACATGAAAATTAAAAATGAAAGCATGACCACCGCAAGCAGTCGCAGAAACCACACCATTGATTCATTGATCGCCGCCAGATCTCCAACGAGTAAGTGCTCCAACTGAATGGGCGCCGAAGCCGAAAGTAAAATGCCGAGTCCCAGCATTCCCGCGGAGCTCACCGTAAGCGCAAGATCGGTGGGCAACCGAAATTGCGATTCTAAAAATTTTAATATCTGAGACGTCAATAGAACCGAGGCGATCGCTCCGGCGGATAGCGCCCAAGGCGACTGCCATCCCATCAAATAGATCACGACAACTCCAGCGAGTGCGGAATGTCCGAGCGCATCTCCGAAGTAACTCATGCGTCTGAAAATCAGCAGGCATCCGAGCGGGGCTGCGAAGATCGATAGCAAAATGAGCGCTTCCCAAGAGAGCGAATTCCATTCCATGACAGTGCGAGCTGCGAAATCCATAACTTCCTAAATTAATGACAGTGTTGATGCATCCACTGGTGATGCGCCGGATCCTTCCAATTCATATAGAGTTCCCCAACCGATTGCACAGAACCCTGCGCAATCAGTTTGTGGTTGAGCAAGATGAGCGAATCAAAATAGTGATTCATGGCATGCCAATCGTGAGAAACCACAAAAAACGTTTTTCCATTTTCATGCGCTAACCGCTGAAGCAAAGTTCCCAACCGCTTTTCAGTATCCAAATCCAAATGGTTGAAGGGCTCATCGAGCAAATACAAATCCGCGGACTGTACGAGAGTGCGCGCGAGATTCACCTTCTTCCACTCCCCTCCCGACAGTCGCAAAATCGATTGGCGAGCGATGTGGTCGAGACCGAGCTCCCGAAAGGCTTCCTTCATCGAAAGCGCAGGGGGCGTGGAGGATTTACCCCACGTACCCATTTCCACAAATTCCTGTACGCTCACAGGAAGCAAACGCTGCTGCGCCGACTGTTGGGGTAAATACGCGACCGGCTGCGGAATGAAATATTCCACCCTGCCCTGCGTCGGCTTCATGTAACCCATGAGAATCTCAAGAAGGGTTGTTTTGCCAGACCCATTAGGACCGGTGAGCCCATGAATTTTTCTACTTTCGAGAGAAAAGGACACGGCGTCGAGAATGACATCTCGATTGTCGATGAAGCTGAGATTCTGAGTTCGAAGCACGGTCACTTTTTTACAACCTCGTTTACTTTTCACATCGCGCTGAAACGTCGCGCCAAATTGCAAATCGCTATAGCTGAGTCGCACCGAGTCGGCCAGTAAACGATGCTACACTATTGCTAAGTTATGGAACTAGCGAGTGTCATCGGTTTACCGGTCGCCGTGGGCGCAGTGCTCGGAGGAATGATCCTTGAAGGGGGGCACTTGCAATCCATCATGGGTCTCGCGGCGTTCATCATCGTGGTCGGCGGAGCTTTCGGAGCCGCCTTGGTCGAGACCCCTACTTCCGCCGTGTCGGGCGGATTGAAAGCGTTCGTCACCTGCTTCAAAGGTAATCACCACAATGTCGAAGAGCTCGTCGATACGATCGTGAAACTCGCCGGTATCGCTCGTAAAGATGGATTACTCGCTCTCGAAAAAGAACGCGAGAGCATTCACGATCCACTTCTCAAAGACGCTTTGAAATTTGCGATCGACGGTTTGGAGCCAAATCTCGTCTCTCAAATTTTAGAATCGCGCACCAACTATCGAGGTCATGAAGCGCAAGGGGCCGCAAAGTTTTGGTCCTCCTTCGCAGGATATTGCCCGACGGTAGGAATTTTGGGCGCGGTGCTCGGTCTCATTCACGTTATGGAAAACTTGGACAATCCCGCGGCCATCGGTCCCGGGATTGCAACGGCGTTCATTGCGACGGTGTACGGTGTAGGTTTCTCAAACTTGTTGTTCATGCCGATGGGAAATAAATTGAAAGCCCTCGCCGCTCACGACGATCTCTACTACGAAATGGTTCGAACGGGTGTGAAGAGCATTCAACAGGGAACTTCGCCTTCCATTATTGCTTCTCATCTAATGGCCATCGTGGACAAAGAAGCAAAAGAAGAAACTGCCTAGGCCTCTCGCTGAGTTAAGGTCATGAGTAAGAAGAAACATGAAGAGCACGAAAACCACGAACGGTGGATCATTCCGTACGCGGACATGGTGACCCTGCTCTTTGCGTTCTTCGTCGTTATGTATTCCATCTCTCAACAAGATCTCGCGAAATTGAAAAACGTGAAAGAGTCCCTCGCGGAAGCCTTCATGGGACAGAAAAAGGGATCGGCAGGATCCGCCAAAGAAACCGTCATTAAAAAAGATGGGCCTCCGGAGTCCTCCTCCAGCTTGATGATGAAGCGGAATGTCACCAATCAAGAGCTCATCGACGAGCTTCGAAAGCAACTCATCAAGGAAGGTTTCGATTTCATCTACCAAGATAAAGTTTCGCCCATCAATGTGAAGATCGATTCCAGAGGCGTGGTCATCAGTGTGTCGTCATCGCAATTGTTCGATGAAAATTCCACGGAAGTGCGGCCGGACTGGCTCCCCGTCTTGCAGGTCATTGCTGATATTCTTGGCTCGAACGACCGCTTGATAATGGTCGAAGGTCACACCGACAATAAGCCCACGGTGGGGACGGTTTTCTATTCGAATTGGGAGATGTCTGTGATGAGGGCGACGGCCGTTGTCCGCGTCCTCACTCAAGAATTCGGAATAGACCCGACTCGTATCACCGCCAGTGGCTATGCGAACTATCGCCCCCTCGGCGATAACAATACCGAAGACGGTCGCGCGCTTAACCGACGCGTGGAAATCATCATGTTAAATTCCAGCAAGGTCGAAGACATGTTCGAAGATCAAGCGGTGCCCAGGTAGGCACTAACCTTCATAGACATTAAATTTAGAGCTTGGCTATACTTCGGCCCATGTCAGTTGAATTATTTTCAGAAGCCAAAGGTTTAGAAGCCCTATTTATTTTTGTCGATGAGCAACGAAAAGTGCTCGGCAAAATCCAAGATAAAGATTTGCTACAGTTGATTCAGCGTCCGCTCAGCATGGATTTCAAAGGGAAGTTGAAAGAATACCAAGTACTCTACCCCTCCACGGGTGGACTTGCGAAACGCGTGATCCTTTTGGGTGCGGGAGATGCTGGAAAGGTTTCGGGCAATACGCTTCGAACGTTAGGGGCGACCACGGTGCAATTGAGCAAAGCGCTTGGGGTAACGA
>DDSI01000238.1:2949-4465 GCA_002343335.1 Bacteriovoracaceae bacterium UBA2394 | reverse complement strand
TTCCCGCGCGCAACAGGAGATGTGTTCCACGAAGTTTTGAAAACGAATCTCTATGGCTCGGTGTATGTCACCCGTGTGGTAAGCCGTATGATGATGAAGGCGCGCTACGGACGAATCGTGCTGATCGGTTCTATCATCGGAGAAATAGGAAATAAGGGGCAATCGCCTTATGCGACGTCGAAAGCGGCGCTCTTTGGACTTTGCAAATCGGTAGCGCTGGAGTTTGCGTCTCGTCAAATCACCTGCAATTTAGTTTGTCCGGGTTTCATTGAGACGGAAATGACTTCTAGCTTAGATGAGGCAACGCAAAAAACCTATTTTGACCGAATTCCCGCAGGACGCTTTGGAAGGGCAGAGGAAGTCGCCTCGACGGTTCTTTTCTTGGCATCTCGTGAAGCCGGATATATTACAGGAGCAACCGTTGACATTAATGGGGGCTTGCTGATGCGGTAATGAACGCATCGCGAATGATTGGAAGAATCGGATATTTTTAAGGAGGCGCACCAAAGGTGCGCGAAAGGAAAAGTAGAAATGGATCTTCAGCAACAAGTTAAAACACTCATCGCAAAAAGTCTTAAGATTCAGGAAGACACCATCAAGATGGAAAGTTCTTTCGTAGAAGATTTGGGTGCTGATTCTTTGGATATCGTCGAACTGGTAATGGCCATGGAAGACGAGTTTCAAATCGAAATTCCTGATAAAGATGCTGAAGGCATCAAGACCGTGAACGATGCGGTCACTTACATTAAGCAGCATAAATAACATTTTCAGCAGGAGGTGCTCACTTGGAAAGACGAGTCGCTGTCACAGGCATTTCCGCTGTCACCGCCTTAGGGATCGGTCGTGACGTGAATTGGAACGCTCTTGTAGAAGGGCGTTCGGGGATTGCGCTTACGACTCGATTCGACACCACTCAATTTCGCTGCAAAATCTCTGCTGAGGTAAAGGATTTTAAGACGGATGGCGTGTTGCCTCCCAAGGATGTGCGAGGCATGGATCTCTTCATCCAGTATGCGCTCGTCGCCGCTCAGGATGCAGTTTTGCAGACCGGACTCATTTCTGCACCTTTGTTTGGAGATCAACAACTCCCTGAAAAATATCAAGAACGCTCCGGTTCTATCATCGGATGTGGGCTCGGTGGACTTCCTGAAATCGAAGCCACTGCAAAAGTTTTGGCGACTCGCGGGCCGAGTCGAATATCGCCTTTCTTTATCCCTCGCTTGATTTCGAATTTAGCAGCGGGCCACGCCGGTATTGCATATGGTTTGCGTTCCTCAAACTTTGCGACAACGTCGGCTTGTTCCTCGGGCGCGCATGCGATCGGCGAGTCGTATCGGATGATTAAGCACGGCTACGCAGACTTGATGGTAACAGGTGGAACGGAAGGTACAATTACTCCGCTTTGCATTGGCGGATTCGATGCCATGCGAGCGCTTTCCAATCGTAATGATGAGCCCACGAAGGCATCGCGTCCTTTTGATGTGGGTCGAGATGGATTTGTCTGTGGCGAAGGCGC
>DDSI01000238.1:0-2944 GCA_002343335.1 Bacteriovoracaceae bacterium UBA2394 | reverse complement strand
CTATCATGTGACAGCGCCTACCGAGACAGGGCAGGGGGCAGGGGCGTGCATGAAGATGGCGCTTAAAGATGCGAAGATTTCTGCGGAAGACGTGCTCGCCATCAACGCGCACGGAACGTCCACTCCCCTCGGTGACGTGGCCGAAACCCGAGCGATTAAGTCGGTCTTTGGTGCCCATGCCAAGAAGCTCAAAGTCACGTCCTCCAAGTCGATGACCGGACATACTTTGGGAGCGGCGGGAGGCGTAGAGGCTGTCATTTCCATTTTATCTCTTCAGAATCAGAAAATATCCCCGACGATCAATCTCGAGAATCCGGATCCGGATTGCGATCTTGATTATGTTCCTAACGTAGCCCAGGATTGGAAACACGAAGTGGCCCTTTCCAATAGCTTTGGCTTCGGAGGAACGAACGCATGTCTGATTTTCCGAAAGGTTTAGTCGCTTTCACGTTTTTAGTATTCTTCTCTCATGTTGGATTTTGTGGCCCGGTAAGCGAAGTCTGTCTCAACTGGTTTTCAAAACACAAGATTGTTGCTGGAATTAAGTGTCAGTGGGAGTGCGCTGCGGCCCCTGTTGGGATGGGGACATTCGATTGCGGTTCCGAGTGCGAGAATTTGTGCGAGTTGGCGGCTACTGGTGGATTAGAATCTCAGGGAATTTATACCCCATACCTAACAATCGAAGAGGGCAAATTTGCGGCCAAACATCCCAAGGATGCGCTCAAGGCTTATAAACTAAAGGAGCTTGCTGAGAAAATGACACTTGAAGAGTTTGGAAGATCTGATTTTGACGATGAAAGTGATGCTTTTCGACACTATGTCTGGGCGGGGCTTCTTTCAAAAGAGCTCGGGACAGAGGTTGCGAAGAATATTTTAGATGCGCACGAAAGTGGGGGAGAGGTAAACGCTCCAAGTAGATTGATGGATTTGTCGAATAATCGAGCGGGATTGATTTCCGCGGAAATACTAAAAACAAAGAAGCAGTTATCTGAAAAAGAAATTCGGTCAGCGGCATTGCAAGAATTAAAAAGGGGAAAGCTTATTGTCCTTCGGAAACGAGGAGGTCCTAGATGAAAAAGACAGTCGTGTTTTTAGGAACATTTATTTTGAGTGGGACCCTAGGAGGTCTGTGGTATTTGTACGCAAATTTTCATCCTTATCTCGCCGGCCAGGAGTTTATGAGCGTAGAGTCAGCAGAGAAAAAATGGGGGCAGAAAGCTTTCGATGCTATTAAATTTCAGAACGCACCGATGTCTGAAAGGGCTGGCATGGCTGTGGATCTTATAAAGAAAAAAACCTATTTGAATCAGCCGTTAGAGCGAGTGATAAAGGAAATGGGCCCTCGGTCTGGGTATTTTATTTCGGAGCGTATTCCGACCTATTTTGTAGTCGAGGGTTGGGAGAAAAATGAGAATTCCTGGCAATTAGTGTTTCTGCCGGATCGAAACGGAAATATCGTCGAGGACGTTCGAATACACAAAAACTGCTGTTCAAGTGATATTTGGAAAAATAAGGGAATTATCCCTCCAAAAGACTGATGAGGAACGAACGCATGTCTGATTTTCCGAAAGGTTTAACAAAAGTATTCATCGGTTCCGATCATGCTGGCTTTGAATTGAAGCAGAAGCTGATTGAGCGATTTCAGAAGCTAGTGATCTTTGAGGACTGCGGCACAAATTCTACCGAGTCTTGCGACTATCCCGTTTTTGCAAAAGCGGTTTCAGAGAAAGTTTTGAAAAGCCCTGGGGCTTTAGGGTTGCTGATCTGTGGGACAGGTATTGGCATGTCGATTGCGGCCAACAAAGTGAAAGGCATACGCGCGGCGTGCGTGAGTGAAGCCTTTTCGGCAAAGATGGCCAGAGAGCACAACGACGCACAGATTTTATGTTTGGGTGCGCGTGTGATCGGGGAGGAAAAGGCTGCCGAAAGTTTTAAAGCATTTTTAGACGCGAAATTGGATACGACCAATCCTCGTCATCAACGCAGAATTGAACTCATGAAAGAAATGGAGAAATAGTCCATGCCAAGCGCTCTTCTGAAATCTGAATCAAATGCCACACAACAAATTTTCGATCTGATCGGAAGAGAAGATGAACGCCAGAAATCTCAATTGGAGATGATCGCATCTGAAAATTTTGTCTCGGACGATGTAAGAGCGGCGGCGGGATCGGTTCTCACCAACAAGTATGCGGAAGGCTATCCCGGCAAACGCTACTATGGTGGCTGCGAAGTAGTGGATGAAGTCGAGTCGCTTGCGATCGAGCGATTGAAAAAACTTTTCGGCGCGGAAGCGGCGAATGTGCAGCCGCACTCGGGATCGCAAGCAAATATGGCGGTGTATTTTTCTTATCTTCAACCGGGAGATACAATTTTGAGTATGGACCTCGCACAAGGGGGGCATCTTACGCACGGCTCACCCGTGAATTTCTCAGGCCGACTCTACAAAGTCATTCCCTACGGCGTGGATGAAAGAGGCTACCTGGATTTCAATCAGGTTCGAGAACTGGCAAAACAACATAGACCCAAACTCATTGTGTGCGGCGCTTCAGCTTATGCACGAAAAATCGATTTCACGGAATTTAAAAAGATTGCAGATGAAGTAGGCGCTCGAACGATGGCGGACATTGCCCATCCCGCGGGACTGGTGGCGGCAGGATTACACCCTTCGCCGGTGGGCGTTTGCGATTACGTGACATCGACCACGCACAAAACTTTGAGAGGACCTCGTTCGGGCATCATCATGATGAAAGAAGCGGTGGCTAAGGAAGTGAACTCGCGCATTTTCCCAGGGATTCAAGGTGGACCCCTCATGCACATTATCGCAGCCAAGGCGGTGGCATTCGGAGAGGCGCTTGAGCCGAGCTTTAAGGATTATGCAAAACGCGTGATCGAAAATTGCAAAACACTCTCGGATGCTCTGATGGCCGGCGGACTCTCCATGGTG
>DDSI01000280.1 GCA_002343335.1 Bacteriovoracaceae bacterium UBA2394 | reverse complement strand
CAAGCACGGCGCCGACCGCGTCGTGAAGAAGCTCGAAAGCGCCGGTTTCAACGCCGATGCGATCCACGGCAACAAGAGCCAAGGCCAGCGCACGCGCGCGCTTGAAGCCTTCAAGAAAGGCTATGCGCGCCTGCTGGTGGCCACCGAGATCGCCGCACGCGGCATCGACGTGGATGAAGTCAGCCACGTGATCAATTTCGATCTGCCCAACGTGCCTGAGCACTACATCCATCGTATCGGCCGCACCGCACGCGCGGGAGCGGAGGGTGAAGCCGTAAGTTTCGTTTGCCCGGATGAGCGAGGTCATTGGAATTATCTGCAGCGGGACAAGTCGGGAGTGCCTATGCAGCCAAATCGATCGGGCGGCCGTTCTTCGCGACCGGAAGGGAAGCCGTTCTCGAAACGAAGTAAAGCTCGTCATCAAAAGAACCGCCGTGGAAAAGGCGCGAGTGGTGAGCGTCAGCAACATGCTCATGCAAGGCCGGATCAATATGCAAAAAAGAAAGTCGGATTCTTCAAGAAATTCTTTAAAAAGAAGACAGAGGCAAAAGGATTTAAGTTCGGCTGACGTTACTCCCTTTGAAGTGGCACAAATGCGGCGAGGCTTTTGGGGATAATTTTTACACCCAATCGAGTGCATCGATCCACAATGGCCTCGTCTTCGAATCGGCTCGTGACGAGGTAAGCGGAATCGATGAGATTCTCTTGTTCAATATGCGGTGAATATTTTCATCGTCATCAAGTACGTAGACATTGGCTTTCGGGGTCACCTTTAATTTTTCGACGAACCATGCTGGAGCGGTGGTTTGCGGGATGAGAATTTCAATCGTGGTTCCACTATTCGATTGCCGCTGCCAGACCCGAATGGGCTGCAGGAATCTAAGTGGGAGCTTTCCATAGCAGCGGACATTGAATCATTGCAACGCATCAAGGGAAAGATTGCCGAGCGAATCTTAGATTTTGAATTTACACGAAGAGTTGAGCTCAGCGCCGAGGAGCGTTTAGCGATCGACGTCTCCGTTGGCAGATAGAGAAGGGAAGAGGGGAAAAGAGGGAGCGGGACGAAAGTTCCACTCCCTTTTTCTTGCTATTGAGAATCGTTATCAATTATTGATGGTCGCATGAAAATGCGATTTTCTCTTTTTTCCATTGTTTCTTGTTTATTCCTTTCTAACTCCACTTTTGCCGAAGATGCTCCTGAGATATCAAAATATCGCGAACTCGCAGGAAAACTTATCGTTGACACCAAGGCGGCCAAGTCGACCGAAGAGATAGAAAATCTAAAAATTCAAACTAAGGCGCTTATGCAAGCAGGTGTAGAGATTATGAAACTCTACGAACAGAGAAACTCTCTTTGCTCGGTGCAATACGCGGCTTTCATCGCGGCGCTTCCAGAAATGGAAACCTTAACTTTAGACGAACTTCATAAGAAGTATCACAATGGCGAAGCGCTCCCGATGGCCCCAAGATTTTGTTACTTGGGCCGATCGCAAGTTATTCATCCGGTGTTAAATTTAGTTCGCTTAAAGGGCGAGCTCACAGAGGATGTTCGCGCCCAGCTCATCGCCGATCTCGAGGAAGTCGTTGAACATATGGAGCGAATTCAGAAAAATATCAGCAATCCTCCGAAAGAGCCGACCTATGAAAAGGGAAAAGCGGCTCTGCAAAGTATGACCGGGTGCTACCTCATTGATTACAGCTATACCGAAACCGAAGGATTGCAGCCGGGCTATGAGCGAGACAAGCGTGTCTATGACGTGAACGTGAGTAAGTCACATAAGGAATGGATTTACGCTGATGAAATATCTCCAAATCGCATTCGAATTCAGCCCATTCTTTTTGGGACGGACATGGATGGAAAAGTTATGGATGGCAGTTTTTTGAAGCATCAATCGGAAGACTGGGAATATAACGCATCCTTCCTCTACGACTTCACCGCGCCTGGTACTTGGGAAGTGAAGGAGTTGAAAGGAAATCCTGGGATGTGGACTCGAAAGATTACTAATCTGGATGATGGGCTTCGCTATCAATGTGCGGCCGCGTGGAACGTAGCATCGGAATATCCGAATTGGTCTTGTGACAATTACGCACCGATTCCTGGTCGTGAAACGCGAGACATGGGGCGAAAGGATTACAATACACTTCAGCGTTCGACTCGTTTAGTTGCCTATGGCTCCAGCTGGCTTGAGCGGCAGTCGAACGTGAAGACGATTCATAAGGACGGAACGAAGACGCCGCTGGCGAAAGAACTTGGAAAGAATTGGTACGTGCGATTACCGGAGTCGGAATGCGCCGAAGCTAAGAAATTTGTGGAACCTCGTCGGGCATTTTGGAATGTGCTGCGAGAGACATGGGATGAGGTGCTCGTGGGAGACGGTAAATTTGTAGAAAAGGCCACACAACCGCCCCGATTCACGAAGATGTTCAATTTGGAGGCGAATTTTCGTGCACAGGATCTCAACAACCCCGCAGTTAGAGCAGACGCAGAAAAGCAAATTCGAAATGTGATAGAGGAATATCGTGTTAAGTAATTTTTTACTGACGATTGCATTGATGAGTCACAATTCAGGTCATGGTCTCACTCAATTCATCGCCAAAACCCAGCAGATTATGAAAACAATGCTTCTCAATTGAGCGCTTTCTCCGGGTTTGGAATCCGTAGTACTGCTACTTATCCAATGCACCGCGACGATCTCATTCGGCAGCTGCACCATTACCAAGCGGAATCTATCGTGGATAGATTGAATGCCTCGGTGATTCTGGCATTCGTCCTTCTTAATCGATCGTGTTTCAATGCCGAGCATCCACCCACCCGTGGAGACGAGAAGGATGACCAGATGGGGCACATCACGGGCTCGGCTTGGTTATTGAGTCCGGATCGCAGGAAGGTGTTGCTTACTTATCATAAGAAGTTGAACAAATGGCTGCAGCTTGGGGGGCACTCGGACGGTTGTCCGAATGTTTTGGAGACAGCGCTTAGAGAAGCGCGAGAAGAATCTGGAATTGCGAATGTGCAACCTCTCTCGAATGAGGTGTTTGACGTGGACGTGCATAAGATTCCAGGCACTGCGACACGGCCTGAGCATCTTCATTATGATGTTCGCTACATTCTCATTAGCCCTGATACTGAAGAATTTGTGACGAGCGAGGAATCTCATGAATTGAAATGGGTGTCGTTCGAGGATGTTTCTCAATATAGCACCGAAGAATCAGTGCTTCGAATGGTGAGAAAGTGGCAGAAAAATTTTCTACCACCTTCTGCAATTCATTAAGAAGAAACTTTCAAACTTAACGTTTCCGTTTTGCCTGTGCCACCGCAAGTCCCCGACGTATGCGCGGTCAATGTCACGGNNGTAAGTGCCCTTGGCGAGGGTTATTGAGCTAAATGTCTTTCCTCCACTGCCATTGTCGGACGTAATGGAGAACAAGGGACCCCAGGCGTCGCATCGATTGATGGACGAATTTTTGAAGCGCACGGAAGTAATTGTAGGAAGTGCGGCTACGGCCACAATCGTTACGCTCTTCGTGCCAATTTTGGCGAGCGAGACGGTGTCTCCACTCTTTACTGTTTGAAGAAGTTTTCCATCGCTAGCCCTTCGTATCTCAAACAGTTTGAACGCACTTAAATTCCCAGACACCGTTTGTCCTCCTCCTGATGGGGGGACCGTTGGAGGTTCACTCCCCGAATCGTCTGAAGCGGCGCCCGATAGATCGTAAAGGCCGCTCACGCCGTCACGAAAATCAGATTCCAAATAGTTTCCATCGCGACCGTCTTTCATAAGTCTATTCTTAAAGCAGCGCACTCGATCGGTCTTGTTGCAGTGGAGGATGTAGTAGTAAGTTTCATCCATCAATCGACGCATATCGCGGCTGGCGCCTGGGCGATTGAATACACTCTTTAAGCAGGCACGAGTTTCCTTGAGATCCGAGTTTGAATCATTATGTCCGGCACAATTCCACTCTGAAGCCATGAGGCGATATTTATAATTCCTCAAGCTATCAATGCCATATTGTGAGGCTAGAGTTCGCACTTGTGATTGAAAGGAATCAAAGCTCCACACATTGCTCTCATTTCCCGAACGAGCTTTCGCGATATCGGACAAAATGCTGTCTGGATTCTTATTATATTCATGACAATCGAATCCATCGGGAACGTAGTACTTTCGATCGTCACTTCCAGCGCTCTTTAAGCCGTTAATCATGTCTTTGAGCATTCGCGTGCGGATGTCCCCGGCATAGCACCAGGTGGATGCCGCATAAATTCGCACGACTTGACCGTCGGGAAAGCTAATCGACTTCAAACCCTTGTTCATATGGAAGAACATATCGCGCGTATAATTCTTCGAAGTCGATTTCGGCCAGTACGGGCTGTGTTCGATTTCATTGATAACTTGATAATTGTCGATGAGACTTTTCTTAGTGGAATCATCGCGAAGAAAGTTGGCGATGGTCTTCATCGCATTCATGGCTTCCGTGCCGTTCGCTGGCATCGGATTAGTATCTTCGGCAATCGTGATGGTTAGGGTCGTCTTAATTCCAGCCTTTTTGTATGCAGGAAGTTTCTTTTTTAAATTTCCCAAAGAAGATTTGGAATCTGTGCCAATGCCATTCCATTTATAAATGGAGTACCAAAACCGTCCGCCATTCGCGCGGAGGTATTCGTAGTTGCAAACCTCGCTATTCGCATCGCGCCCACTATCCGCTACCACACCGGCAATGAAGGGCTCGCCCGCGGGACCTTTTGCTTTCATGGTGGGAACTTTACATTCTGCTAAAACCGCACTTTGTGTGAGTAAAAAGACAAATGATGAAACAACCGAAAGTCTTCGCATACCGTACCTACCTTCCGGGTATTTCTTATGAAAGTTTCATGCCAAAAAAATTTGCCGTGAGGACAAAGTAAAAGGTCAGTGTCTGGCATAAATGCCCGAATGGAATGCATGCGAGGAACCGTCGATGCGAACTCGGTGTCTCATCAAGGATTAAAAATGAGGATTTAAAGGAAGTCTAAAGACTCGAATCGCATTTTGGCAAAGAATGTGGCTTAGGTGTTCAGGAGGAAATATCTCCCGATGGAGTTGGGCCCAGGGGGCAATGGGCATGACGGGCCAATCGGATCCAAAGATGATTTTCTCTGGATTATCTACCCAATGCCAAAAGAATCTCATGGGTTCAATGACAAGCATCCGTAAAGATTCCGCATTCTTATTCTGCGGGCTGCCCACCAGAAATCCAGAGGTGTCGACATACACATTTGGATTCTTTGCCACTACCAAGGCCGCATCCTTCACCCACGGATTTCCCATGTGAGCGATTACAAAATCCGTATCGGGGTGAGCAACGGCGACTTCATCAATGGTGAGCGGGTGCGCGAATTTCAAAAGAGCGTAGCGTCCGAGCGTATCGCCTGTGTGAAAGACCACAGGGACATTGTATCTTGCAGCAAGTTTATAAAAGGGTTCATAGAGAGGATCATTTGCAAAGCGATGCACGTAACCCAAATAAATCTTGATGCCCCTGTATTTTCCTTCTCGAAGGCCGCGTTCAACGTCCTCCGGCTTCGTCGACAAACCAATACCAGCTGTATGATAAATCTGAAGATGCCGGAGATCGTAGTAATCCTTATCCTCCTCACCTGTATGTCCGATGGCTGCGATCGCTCCGGCTTCGCGGAGCTGCCGGAGCAATTCCTGCTGTGTGCGTAAAATGCCGCTCGAAGTGGCGGCCCCGCCTCGAAAATCCGTGTGCAGATGTCCATCCACAATAGGATCCAGAATCGTCTGTGAAACGATGGACAAAAATAGAACGCCACCTAGGTAGAACATCGTTCTGGGGATTAGCAAATGGATTAGCTCTTTGCAATTACGTCAGCGGGAAGGCCTGAATATTGATCTGATACACGCGCTCACCCTTTGCCGAGCCGTTGCTCGTGCTCATCATTTCATTAAATTCTTGAATGAGCTCCTTCACGCGCGCTTTAAGCTTTTGAAAATTTTCTTCCGTCGTGCAAGCCGTCACAAAGCCATACTCTCGATTCTGAAGAGGCAGATCCATGCAAGTGACCGATCTTTCAATCATTTGTTTTTGAAAGCGACGAATGAGAAGGTTTTCAATTTCATCATCCGTCTTCATTTGAGGATAAGCCACGCCCCATTTACCGTCAGATGTTTGAATCCAAAGCTTGAGATCGAGCATGGTCTGAATGACCTGGCGCGCTTGAGTGCTCGTAATTTGGTCTTTCAACTGCGTGCAGACGAAATCTGCCTCAGGGCGAAAGTCTTTATGATGGGCGAGTTCGTAGACGATCGGCACATACCAGGTGGAAAACAAAGATTCTTGAAGTTGAGCATTCATGGGAGTGCTTCGAGCTTTAACGAGCCTGCGAAGTCTTTCATAATATTCCAATTTTGCATCCGAAGTGGTGGCTTGATTGAAATAGACTAGCGCTTCAAAGAAAGCCGCTTCTCTTTTCTTGAGCCCAAGGCCCTTCGAAAATTTGGCGATCGTCTTGTGGGATAGGTTTCTCTCGCCTTCCATCACCAACCGCAGGTGCATATGCGATGCGAGACCGGCTCGCTGAGCGAATCTGCGGAGAGTGAAGTTTTTTCGTCGGGCCTTCTCGTGCTCGCAGTGATCTTTCAGATACGACCGATAATTGTCGTACTGAAAGATCGAGGGAGTGCTAGAAGGGGAAAACGTTTCTT
This sequence comes from Bacteriovoracaceae bacterium UBA2394, assembly GCA_002343335.1. Taxonomy (GTDB): domain Bacteria; phylum Bdellovibrionota; class UBA2394; order UBA2394; family UBA2394; genus UBA2394. Next base: position 2,505 of record DDSI01000280.1, on the reverse strand, counting down.
GGGGATTCACGAGCATATTATTTTCCATTCGCCGCGAAAGCGCCCTTGTAGAGCTCATACCAACCTGAAGCTTTATCGGCATCGTCATCGAAACTTTTGTAATTTCTTTTTCTTGCGTCCCTCAAAACTACAATCTGGCCTTCTCGAAGTTTTGCTTCATTGAAATATCCCGCGGGGTGTCGAGCATTATACCGGTCCACCAGATCCAAGATGGGTATCGAGGTATTGGCGACCGATTCATTCCATTCCGGCACGAGATTTTTGGTGCTGAGCACTTCTTGCGTCACAAAACTACCGAAGTTTGGCCAAAGATTTCGATTGGAGATCAGATTATAAGGAAGGGTCATTACCAACGTGAGGGTGTCTTGATAGGGCTCAAATTTCCACGTGAGGCTGTTAGAGGTATCTACTGAATCATTAAGTTTAAACGTCACCTTAACCTTTCGAATCTCTGAGGATTTCGCGATCATATGCTTTTCCAAGAGAGCCACGCGCTCAAAGAATTTTGGCGTACTCTTTAGAAGCGCAATGTAATACTCCAAATTTTTCTTTACGCCCGTTGGATCGGGAAGAATATCATCTTGAAAATATACCTCGAGGCCATACACCCTCAGAATTTCCTGATGAAAGTCAGTGATCAGATTATCTCGCTGGTAAAGGCTCAAGATCTGAGGGGTGATCCAAGCGGTCATCTGTTCCCATGGGATATGAGAGGTGGAAATGCCCTCCCCAGGTTTCATGGCGATGGCGAATGTGACCGGACCATGTTTCGTAATTCTACCGTAGCCGTTTGTCTCGTTCTTTTGCGAAATCTCGACTGAGGATGCTTCGGCAACTCTTGCGTTCACCGCGATGCCCGCGCTTCTTAAAAGATTATATTTATCTTCCGATTCCTTCTTAATCTCCTCGGTTTTCGCTTTCAAGCTCACGCCAAAATTGAGCAAGTCTTCAGGCATACCTTCCTTGAGCGCTAAAATTTGTTCTCCCGTTAGCTTCACAGGTAGATCGCTTGAGAAAATGGACTTCCACTTTTCCAAATAGGGATTCCAACGTGCTTCAATATCGATGAATGGTGATGAATCAAAGATATTTTGTTGTATAAGCCGACCCTCTCTCGATTCCGTTTTCTTCATAAAGTGAACTACTAACGGAAGCGGAGTCGGAGTAGGGGCTGTTTTCAATTTGTCAGCAAAGCTCTGTAAAATCTCATAGTGAGCTCGTGTGGAGGCAACTCCCAGAATGATCGTCTGAAATCGATTTTGGGTTAAGAGGTCCATGCCCGCAAAAATTTTCTCATTCACTTGCAGAATAAATCTTTGCTGCTCATCCAGAATTGTGTTGTCGATTTCTTCTGGGGAAACCAAAGCATTGAATTTCGATTGGAAGAGGTTGGATGCGATAAAACTTTCATTCGGCATACGTGGATCGGTGATCAAGTAGAGCCCGTTGGTTTTGAGTACGCGAAGAAATTCGTCATCGTGTAGTTTGCCTTTCAAATAATGGAGGACTGCTGCGGACCAAGCTTCGACGAAATGTTCACTAAGCGCGTGTTTGCCGAGTGCAGCCAAGCGATGTCCTTGTTCATGCAGCGTAAGAGTAAGAAGATGGTCTTCGCCCAACTTTTCGAGCTCGTTAACGTACTTTGTGAAGTAGACGACCGCTTTGTTGGGCTTCGTCACTGTGTAGGCAGCGACCGCGGTGTCGCCCGCATTTTCCACTTTCATGTCCAAGGGTACGGCATAGATTGTAAGACCCATGGGGCTATTTGCTTCTTTGGCTGCAAAAGTATCAGTCGTTTCTACGATCTCTTCGCCATTTCCATTCTTTGTTGTTTTTATGGTTCTGCCCGTCAAAACCATTTGAACTTGGTTTTCCAAATCACGGCGTTTGATTGTTTCATCACTGTAGATCACGGACGTTGAAAGAAGATCCGAGATCATTTCCTCTTTCAGATAGCTGGGCATTTTGGAATTCTTAAGCAGCTCAAGGATCCGATCTTGCCCAGGATGCTTCGTTTCGAAGCGGATGGTGATGGGCTTGCCATCGGCGTTCTTCGGTAAAAAGAGCGCGGTATTTCCTCCGGCGATTCCCGAAAACGCAATGCTCGGAAGTAGCCAGAAAAATGAGAATGAGAAGATCGAAACTAATCGCATGACAATGAGTCCTTTCAACAACAGTGGCGAATTGGCCTAAGTGATTTCAGTTTTGTTGTGGGCCAAGTAATCCGCGGAGGAGTAACAAGTCAATGCGCTCAGTGGAAACATGGAATTTTTTTGATACAAATGTATCCGAGGACATAAGCAGACCCACTTCGAAAAATTCAATTAACTCATTGAAATGAAATGATTTTTTGAATTATTGGGAAATGGAGTTCGGCCAAAAGGAAATTCAGAGAATGGGAGATTTGTATACGATACCCGGTCACTTCGTTGGACCAATACCAAAGGCTTTCACGAATCTTTGACAGCGATCAGGAACGCCTTTGATAAGAGGATGGTTGTTATC
>DDSI01000181.1 GCA_002343335.1 Bacteriovoracaceae bacterium UBA2394 | reverse complement strand
CTCATTATATAGAACCCGATCTCGTGCTCACGAAGGATGGCGAGTTGGTGGCACTGCACGACCGCACGTTGGATACAACGACAAATGTTAAAGAAATTTATCCCACCCGCGCGCGCGAAGACGGTCGATATTACGCCATCGATTTTACGGTGACGGAGTTGAAGAAACTGGAAGTGACTGAGCGCTTTCGTCTTGAGACCGGAGAACTATATTTTAAGAATCGATTCCCAAAAAACTTTAAAGTGGGTCAAACGATTCCCACCCTTCGAGAAATCATTCATTTCGTGAGAGGCCTTAATATTTCCAGCGGCAAAGTGACGGGCATTTATGCGGAACTGAAAAATCCTTCCTGGCACGCAGAGCAAGGAGGTCGAATTGAGAGAACGTTTTTAGAGATTCTCAACTCCGAGAATGTGAAACCCGAAGACGGTTTATTCATCATTCAGTGCTTTGAACATGAGACACTTCGAAAATTGAGAAACGAGTATCAAACAAAACTTCCTCTCGTGCAATTGATTGGCGACAATCTGGAAGTTTACGGCTGGATGACGAAGCCCGAAGGATTGAAAGACATTGCTACGTATGCCGATGGAGTTGGGCCTACCTATGATTTGATCATCGACAAAGAAACGGGGGGAGTCTTGGACGAGAATCTCTTTGTCAAAACTGCGCATGAACTTGGATTGAAAGTGCATCCCTACACTCTTCGCTCAGATAGTCTTCCAAAGTGGGCATCCAGTTTTGATCAACTCGTCCAAAAATTATTTGTGGAAGTTGGCGTGGACGGTGCATTCACGGATCAAACGGATAAATTAATTCAATCTCTAAGACAATTGAAGAAGCTTTAATCGCTTATGCAAATTTTTCTTTCTATTGCTCTTACGGCCGCAGCACTTTTCGAAAACTCTTCCGCTTATGTTGCGACATTCGACTCGGCTGTTCAGTCGAGCGAGCTGCCTGCGGACCTGTCGAGCTTAGATGCTCGAAAGTTAGCCGACAAAGTTTTGGAGTTGTCTTGGAGTGTCGGGAGTGGTGGAGAACGTCAAAAATTCATTCACGTTCTTTTGAAAGAATTAAAGGAACGTCAGAACGAGGATGGCACTTGGACTTTAGGTTGGAACGAAGCTTCTCCGCCCGACTCTGCCTTTGTGGTGAAAAGCCTGTGGTTGGCTAGTCGAGTTCTTTCCACGCTCAAGTCGTTTGATATTTTCAAAAGGGAGTTTGAGGTCATTTTAAAACCTGCAGGCGAAGCTTTGATCACCGGAGGAATTCACACGGCAAATCACCGATGGCTCGTGTGTGCGGCGTTAGCAGGATTAAACGAGATTTATAAAGATCGACGCTATCTCTCTCGCATTTCCGAGTGGCTTGCGGAAGGAATTGATCTAGATGCCGACGGGGAGTTTAGCGAGCGCAGTGCCGGAATTTATAGCCCACTTTCTACCCAAGATTTATTTCTGGTTGCAACGCTCACTCATCGCACAGGTTTAAATGGATTACTTGAAAAACATTTGCGGCATGCGATCACACTCTTTCAAGAGCCCTATGAAATCTTGACTTTGGGATCTCGACGACAGGATCAGTGGAGAATTCAAAAACCTCTTCCGTATCTTTGGGTTTTGATGGCGACGGCCGCTCAATTGAATGATCCATCTCTCCTTCAGGCGGCAGCCTGGCTCCAAGCGAAGGCCATTGAATCTAAGGACTATGACATCTTCACCTATTCGATGTTGAAGCTTAATCCCACTTGGCGAATTTCCGTCGAGAAAGGAGGATTACCTGCAGAACTGGCACGATCGATTCCCAATTCCGGTTTGTTTCGGTTGAAGAAGTCGGGCTGGGACCTCTCTGCGTATTCCGGTCAGGATAAAAACTTTCCCGTGGGCAGTGGCACCGCTCAGAATCCCACGATACTTACGGCGCGATCGACGAGAATCATTATCGACTCTATCCGCTTTTCGAGCGGCCTCTTCGGAACGGGATTCATTCCCGCCGATAAAATCGAATCTCCGGATGGAAAATCTCTTCTTATCTCTGCTGAGCGAAGTATCGGCTATTATCAGCCGCTGCAAGGTGAGCAGCTACAGATCGATGGAAATTATAAATTGGAGTTTGAAGGACGATTCTTTTCCAAACTTGGTTTTTCGAATCGTGCGAAGAGCAATGAGAGTCGAGTGACTTACGAGTTAAAAGTCATGCCCACGGAGAATGCTCTCACGCTCAATCTTCGAGCAGTAGGTCCCAAATCCCTTTGGATGACGATGGAGATTTGCTTTCGCAGCTGGAAACAATCGACGGCCGATTTTCAAGAGATGTTGGGAGCTAAATTCACTCATAAACCCAAAAATCCTCAACTTTGGAGTGAGCAATATTCGCAGCATCACGGTCAACTGCTTTCACCCGGCGAATGTTTTTATCTGAATGGCGCGGGTTTGCTAGAGAAAGTGATTCAAATTGAAAATGGACGTTGATCTGCGTCTTTGATTCGGCCACTCGTAAATTTCTTACCGATGTAACCCGCTTCTGTGTAGGAACTCGACTTTCGCATTCCGTACGTACCGCTGTTGAAATGTCCCCAACCGGACATTTCATTGCTGCCGTCTTTGGGGTCGGACCAGCCTTTAAATTTTTCATTCTTTAAAAACAATTCCTCATCGGGACACGGAGGTGGTTTCATGGAACTCATCTGTTCATTTTGCCGGAAACCGTCGCGACGACGACTGACGAAAGCTGGAAGATCTATGGAGAGGCGGCTAGCCGACGAGTGCGATCGCCACACGCCGCCGCGGAAGACGAAAGAACGGGTTCACCCTTAATAATTTTTTGAGCATCAGACACGGCGGCCTCTTGCGAGGGGCGAGAGAAGACGCTGCCTCGCTTTTCGGCATCCCATTTCTGAATTTCTCTAAAGGTCGCGCCGTTATCGACGGCTTGTCGAAGTCTATGAAAAATTCGTCCCGCATTTACTCCTTGAGGCTGAGAGATGTCGTAGGGCACTCCAAGTGTATCCTGAACCAGATCAATTTCCATTCGAGTGTCTTCGCCTTCACTAAATATTCTCGTATAAGCCCATTCAATTTGACTCTCAAGGCTATCCTCTTTGATTCTCATGGGTTTTGTTTCTCTGGTCTTCGGATCGGGAGCGCTCGTGTAACTTCCAGAACTTTGAGTGACAAGCGTACGCGCCCATCGATCATATAATGCTTGATGCTCATTGAATCCTTCTTTTCGAGGATGTGTAATTCCACGTTCTATATTGCGGACTTCGACCATGGCATTCATCATGTGCTTCACGGAATTCGACCACGTGTATTCTCCTGGATTTCCCTCACGAAAGCCCATCCGAACTTCAATCATGTCGCCCGGCTTGCTGACGGGAAGAGCATACTTATTTTCGGAAGGTCCGTACCCTTCGGCATCTAAAACAAATTTAAGTTTCTTTTCTTGAACCCATTTTGTAGCGACAACAACAGAGTCTGCGACAGCTTCATTGCCGCCCATCATCATCGTTCGAACATGATTTCTGATATAGCCAATATTTTTTCGATCCGCTGCTAACTTCGTTTCCACTTCAGCTTTAAATTTGTTTTTAAATTCTACATTTGAAAACCTTCGTTTCATTTCCGATTTAAAACCATCTGCGATTTTCACGCGATCCGTGGGCGATAAATCCTCAAATTTGTGATAGCGAGCGACGACGGAGTCCATTTGTTGAACAATTTGAGCGGAGAGAGATTCCAGCTCCAAGGGCGCGGTTGAACCGTAAGTTCCAAAGTCCAAAGAAAATTTGAGATGGATGGGTTGACCAGTCTTGGGGTCGGAAAACGTTTGATAAGCGTAATCAACGATTTGAATGGAGTTAATTACCTCTTCGGGAGAGGGCATTTGAGAGAGTGTAGCTGTGGAACTCAGGATCCACAGGCTAAAGGTAAATTTGAAAAACCGTGTGATAGCAATTTCACCCATATCCCCCAATCTGCATGTCCTATGCCCGATGTAAAATACTGAAATAATTGAATTATTTCCGATATCGGAGCAACTTCTGCACAGCCCGATTCGCAACTTTTGCGGCTTTCTGAGCCGATCGCGATGGCACCTTCCTTGCACTCATTGAAGACTGTGTGTGAATTTCTAAAGTGGTTCCTGAGGTTTGCCTCGCTCTGCCTTTTGTGGAGCGCACCACTTTGTGCTCAGAACGTCAGTTTATTTCCGAAAAATCCAGATCCCAAAATGCTGGAATGCTTCAATCGAATGGATGTCTTCGGCACATTTCCCATTCCTTCATTTTTTGCGGGTCCATTCATGGCAACCACCGAACAGGAGCTCTACGAAAAATATCTTTTCGATTACCAAAATGAATTTGCCATCATGGAGGAGGCGGCTAGACGCAGTGTGGAGTTGGCTCTCATTTACGATCCGGCGGATGGGCATCTTGTCTCGGGGGACGTTTTTGATTTTATCGCTCGAAAAGACACATACGGATTTTTTATCGCAGATGCCAAAGGCCATGGCTTGGAANNCACGTGCATCGATTGATTCGAAACCAAGATCTTCAATATCTTTATTACCTCTCGAAATCTCCCGTGCTTTTAGAGGCCGTGGAGAAAGCTTGGGTCGATCCGAATTGGAATTTTCACGATGAGCCTTTGGTGGCGACCCATGTGAAAATTGATCGTTCGAATCACGAAATGGAAATGGCAAGTGCGGGGATGGGATTGCACTTCATCCTGCGGCAGACAGGTGCATTGGAAGTTTTTGAGGGAGATGGATTAATCATTACGCTCACGAGCACGCCTTTTGATCCTTTTAATATCAGCTATTCGAATCACGAGCGAAATGGTCCGTGGAAGACGAAATTGCTAAAGGACGATCTGTTGGTCATTAGCACCGATGGTTTTACGGATCGAAAACTTAAAGGAACGACTCTTTCAATTCAGCAGATTTTTCAAAGTAGTCAGTACTGGGAAGTTCCGGAAGTTAAGCGATTTCTTGCTGGCCTTCGAGATTTGGCGGGAAAAGATCCGGCGGTTATTCAGCAGTACTTAATCGATGCCTCAGTGAAAATATCGGATGACATTGTTTTGGCAGTGCATCGTTACAATGGCGGTTTATGATCCTACGAGGTACGTTAGACCCAAGCCTATGAATCACTGCCTCACCATTTCTCTGGGAATTTTTATTTCCGCGATCCTTTTATCGGCTTGCTCTACGCGAGACTACCGAACGGCCGATCGAAGTAGCGCTGGGATTGCCAAAACACCTCAAGAGGAACCTGCGGCGCTCGTGCAGCTCTATGCAGCTCGGACGATCAATTGGCGCGGAACTTTTGCAGTTCACTCCTGGTTTGCTACGAAGGAGAAAGATGCAGATCACTATAAGGTTTATCATGTTATCGGTTGGAGACTCCGTCGAAATTTGAGTCCCGTCGTGATAGAGGCGGATATTCCCGATCGCAAATGGTTCGATGCGGTTCCCGATTTGCTTTTGGAGATCAAAGGGCCTCGTGCAGAAAAGATAATTCCAAAGATCGAGAAATATGCGGCCTCCTATCCTTACCCCAATAGCTATCGCGCGTGGCCGGGTCCAAATAGTAATACCTTTGTTTCGTATATTTTGAGGAATGTTCCCGAAATTGGAATGGAACTTCCGCCTCATGCCATTGGAAAAGACTGGTTGAGCGAAGGGTATCTCTTTGGACTCACCGAAGCTGGAACGGGAGTCCAATTTTCATTGTTAGGAGCACTTGGATTCGTCGTCGGACTCAATGAAGGATTTGAATTGAATGTCCTCGGACTGAATTTTGGAATTGATTTTCTCCGTCCCGCTTTAAAACTTCCTCTTATAGGCCGAGTGGGATTTCGGGATAAGCCGTGGTCTTTCGCTGATGAGTGATTTAGCGAAATTGCGAAAGTATCTGAAAAAGTTTTCCATTGGTTGCGGAAGCTTCTGATCCAATGGGGTAGGGAGGGAGGGGCGTTAAGAATAATCGATACTCGTTCACGGGGATTTGGAGGGCTTCATCTAGATTGTGAACGCTATCGCCCAATCCTAGACTTTGGTATCCTGCCACATAAATTCCAAGCGTGATCGGCTTTCCATTTGTGCGAAGGCGATCGACGCATTTGTTCACGTTCCTGACATCGCGATCCTCCCAAGGACGAACGGCCCCCGGCGATCCTCCTGTGCCCTGATGAAAAAGAGCGACGCCGGAAATGCACGAGTGAATTTCGGGATCCGACGCATATTGCAGAAAGGCCTCCACTTGTCGGGCTGGATCGTCGGGCTTGTACTTCGTGATGTTTGTCATGAAGGACGCATACGCTGCGCGCTCTCCTTCAAGATCTTGAGTGCGGTCGGAGAAGCAGTAAATCGTGGCTTGGATTTTAAAATTAGGATTTACCTGACGAGCCGCTCGACACGCCGATCTAAAAAATTCGCGATCCAAAACCGTCGCCCACTTGCGCTTCGCCAGAAAATCATCTTCCTGCCAACCTTGCACTTGAGGGTAGCGCATAGAGAGTTCCACGGTTTGTCCCAAATCCTGAAAAGCCTCCCTCCGCACCATCGCTACGTAATTTTTGAGTGAGTTCGAGGTTCGTCCCAGAGTATCGGTGAGAGTCGTGACCCCTTTTGTCGTCGTACGTTTGATGAGGCCCCGACTCACGGGCCGGCCCATGTTGTCATCCACAAAAATTTCCAAAGGATTTCGACGAAGCTTTTGCAAGAACTGAGCTTCCATTGTCTCCGCTCGGAAGCTGCGCTCGGCTTGAGTTTTACCGAGCGTATAGTGAAAGCGTGTGACATTGAGTTCTGCAAGCGTACCCAAGAGGAAGGAGGTCTGTAGAGCGCTTCGACCTGCGTCGATGGGCAGATTATTTACGCTCGACCACTTCATTCTCGAGCCTGTGAGGTATCCGAGCCGTTTGGCCGCAGTGTTTAGAGCTTGCGGATCTCTCCAGCGGGGTTCGCCATGTAAGGAAAAACTAAAAAAGCAAAAAATGAATGTGAATCCCAAGCCCCTCATACCCAGGGCATACCGAACTAAATTTTTGTAAACGTGGTCAACCGAAAGTGGCCCGGCCCGGGAAAATTCTTAGGCTTGACTAATGCGGCTGAGCTTGGCTCGAGACAGATTGAAATTCGCAATGCGCTTCCGCCAAATCGCAATGCGCCTCCGACCGAAACTTTACAAGTATGCGGGTTGGGTAGGAGATTTCCTGAAAACCCTCGCTATTCGCTCGGCTTTTCTTCGCTCACTTCGGTCCGCCCTTCGGGCTCCCGTCGTTCGCTCACCGGAAATCTCGGAGTGAGACTGGCTGCGAGCATGCGTAGCAGCCAGAGTTACGGACGATGGAGAAAGGTTAACATCAGATTAGCAAGGACTCGGAGTGAGAGGATTTGAACCTCCAACAACCAGTTCCCAAAACTGGTGCTCTACCAGGTTGAGCTACACTCCGATTTTTATGGCTCAACCTGGTAGAGCATAAAGTGCTCTCCATTGCTTCCTCGGCCTCTGGGCCGAAGGGTTGAGCGACAGTCCGATTTAACGCCGCAAATTGGGTTAAACGAACGCAAACACTAAACCAAAAGACTCAAACCAGGTACACATTAAATAGATGACTCCCGCGAGGCAGGTGGCCACGGACCACACCATGTCCTTTATTGAGCCGCTGCTTACGGGCGGAGTGAAATCCATTTTGGAAGTTGGATGTGGCAATGGCGATTTGGCAGTGGCGCTGCAACAAAAGGGCCACCAAATCACGGGTCTCGATTCTTCTGAGGAGGCGATCGAGACTGCGAAACAGGCTGGGTTGAAAGCGGCGATTTGCAAAGGCTTTCTCGATTTCACGTCCTCGCCCGATCGCCTTTTCGATCATTTGCTCTTCACGCGATCCATTCATCACATCCAGCCCCTCTCTTGGGTGTTGAAGAAGGCCAAATCTCTCTTGAAACAGGGAGGTCTCATTGTGATTGAAGATTTCTCTTATGAAACCATGGATCAAAGCACGATGAATTGGGCGGCAGCACTATGGAATTTTCTGCAAATGCGAGAGACGCTTACCGATGAATCGAAAGACTTCTATTTGGAGGGTCCCGCTTTGGAGCAGTGGCATCTCCATTATCACAAAGAACATGCCATAACCTCCGGTGCGGAGATTACAAAATTAGTTTCCGAGAATTTCAAAGTTGAAAGTAAAGAAGTGTGTCCTTATCTTTATCGATATTTTTTAAAGGCCGTTGGAGAAAAAATCCCTCAAGAGGAAGTTCAAAAAATTTTGGATCTTGAAGTGGAAGCGATTTCCACTTCAAGAATCACGGCCGTCGGACTGCGACTTGTGGCGAGACATGAAGCCTTGCCGTCTTAAAATTTGTACTGGTAGTCCACCGACGCCAGGAAGACCTGGAGCTTATTTTTTCCTGGGAAAACAACCCCCGGGGTAATCGCAGGATCCACTCGATCGGTCGTATCTTCATATTCACCATAGTTAATGGCCAAACCATAAATGTGATGACCGGCGGTATAT
>DDSI01000209.1 GCA_002343335.1 Bacteriovoracaceae bacterium UBA2394 | reverse complement strand
ATTGCCGATGCGATGGACAAAGTGGGCAAGGAAGGCGTGATCACCGTTGAAGAAGCGAAGTCCATGGAAACCACATTGGATGTGGTCGAAGGGATGCAATTTGATCGCGGATATCTCTCTCCTTATTTCATTACCGATTCCGAGCGCATGGAGTCTGTGTTGGAAGATGCTTTCGTTCTCGTGAACGAAAAGAAGATTTCCAATTTGAAGGATATGATTCCGATTCTTGAGAAGGTCGCTCAATCGGGCCGACCTCTCGTGATCATTGCCGAAGACGTTGAAGGGGAAGCGCTTGCGACGTTGGTGGTGAACAACCTTCGCAAAACTTTGAAGTGCTGCGCGATCAAAGCCCCGGGCTTTGGCGATCGACGCAAGGCTATGCTTGAAGACATCGCCACGCTCTGTAACACCGAAGTGATTTCGGAAGAAACAGGTCAGCGATTGGATGCCGTCACGGTGGATCGTCTCGGACGTGCGAAGCGAGTGGTGGTCGATAAGGACAACACCACGATCGTCGAAGGCTCTGGAAAGAAAGCCAATATTGAAGCTCGTATTAAGCGAATTCGCGCCGAAATCGAAAACACGACTTCCGACTACGACAAAGAAAAGCTGCAAGAGCGATTGGCCAAATTGGCGGGTGGCGTTGCGGTGATCAATGTCGGCGCTGCGACCGAAGTTGAAATGAAAGAAAAGAAAGCTCGCGTGGAAGATGCATTGAATGCAACCCGCGCTGCTGTTGAAGAAGGCATCGTCCCTGGCGGTGGAGTTTCTTTCATTCGTTCATTGGCCGCACTCGATAAGTTGAAGTTAGCGGATGAACAAGCGTTTGGCGTAAAGTTGATTCGCCGCGCTTTGGAAGAACCGCTGCGTCAAATCGCTTCGAACGCGGGCGTCGACGGCTCTATCGTTGTCGAACGCGTGCGCAATGAAAAAGGCGCGTTTGGATTCAACGCGGCTACGGAAGAGTACGAAGATCTCATCAAAGCTGGCGTGATCGATCCGACCAAGGTGTCACGTACGGCTCTTCAAAATGCCGCGTCTGTGGCTTCGTTGCTTTTGACCTCAGAAGCGATGATCGCCGAGCGCCCTGACAAGAAACCTGCAATGCCGATGGGCGGTGCCGGTGGAATGCCAGGCATGGGCGGAGACATGTATTAAGGAAAACTCTTTTCAATAGAGTCTTTGAAACCCCGATTTGGAAACGAATCGGGGTTTTTTTTGGGTCATGGACTCCCCGGTAGGGCTTGATGTTTACCGGTTCAAGCTTTCGGTTTATAAATTCTTGAATTTGTCCACCACAGCCAAACTGTTCCGCTAAAATGTCGATTTACAATCGGCCAGCTTCGGACTTTGTTGGCGACGCATTGAAATACGTTCTCATCTCCGATGAAGCCTTGTTCCTTATAGATGTAGCCCATGTGGCCATGAGTCACATCGACTTTGATTTTAAGCGTCTCTTCACCGACAATTGGCCAGCGAGTTCCTCGATGAATTCGATAGCATCCGTCGATTTCATCGTCTTTTTGCTCCATAACCACTTTCATTTTTTTATTACGAGCCAGCCGCGCGTCCTTTAGATTGCACGCCGGAAGAGCAAAAACAATTAACGGTAAGAAGTACCCTAGATATTTTAATGAAATATGTTTCATGGCCCCTTTTTTGCAAATTGACCTGTCACGTAGCCACTGACACGCGCTGACAGGAAATAGGGGAGCTCGAAATCCGCTCACTCTGAGCGTCTGTAGCGCGATTTCATATCGTGTAGATACTCTTTCGGGCAATAGCGATCATATCCCGAATTGAGTGACAGTATACTAATTACCGATTTGCGTCCTACGCGGAGCGAGCCTTGGGGGCCGACCAGCTGCCTCGGATAGTCGTAGCTGCGCATTGAGCCATTTTGTCCCACTTGAATTTCCAGATGGTCGAGTGGAACGGCATTCGTCCAGCGGATGCTGCTTTCCTGATCTTCCCGTACAAATTTTTGATGTGCCGATTGTTCCCCCGCTTTCAGATTGTCGAAATCCTCTGCAGGAAAATGCTGAGGAACGAAGCGATGCAGCCCACCCGTCTTTGGTGATGTTTCCAGAAATGCTTGCTCCAGGATGATCAGACCATCTGGGGGTTCCTGTGGGGAATAATTATCGAGATCACTTCCTCGGACTAGAAGATACAGGCGCCAGATGGGGTCGGATTGTCTTTGTAGGAAGAGCCATGCGTCTCGAGGATTGCCACGTGAATCCAATAAAACAAGATGCTTGTGGGCCTGGCTGGTTTGCTTCGCTCNNGATCAAGTTCGATTTTTAAGATAATTTTTAGCGTTGAAACATCATCGCAATTTGGCACATGCGAAGCGGTCAAAATTGCGGAAGAGAAAAGAAGAAGAGTGGCTGCCGTAAGATTGCATTTCAAAAACACTTACTCAGTCTAGCGGACGACTGATCCACAATAGAGTTACGAAAGGGTAAGGGCTGTCCTCATTTACCTGAGCAAAGATACTGATCAACAAGATCACCGGTTAAAATGTACGAGTACCTTCCAGGGTTATCCGATTCTATGTCATTTGTGGGACCAGTAGAAGTTCGATTGATATTTAAATCGATGGGTTCTCGAAATAAATCAACTTCCCCGCTAAATTTAGAGCATCCATTCAAATTATGGCTTTTCATCTTTATGAAATAGGCACTTAAGCTGACGCGAAGAGGGAATATTTCATTTTGTTCATTAGACTCACTATTGCCTGAATGAATTAAAAAACTCTCTTCGATTTCACACTCACTTGTCTTGTGCGTTAGCACAAGAACGGGTGCAGTACCCCGATAAAAAACGGAATACACTTTATCCCATTCGCTGGGCCACTTATATCCGCGTGGTGATAAGGGCGCATACTGCAAGCCAATATATTGTAATCTATCTAGAAGGCGATCGCTGGGCGATGCACTTGCATGTTTTTTTGCACTTTCTAATAACTGCCCGGCCGATGTGTTTGGTGCAATTTTCGCTAATCCATTTTCCAGTTCTTCAGCTTCTACTTGATCGATACCACCCAAAGCAGAAGCCGGTTTGCTTGCTGGCACTTTCTTAGTATTCAGGTCATTACTAACCTTTTCTAATTCTCTTTCAATCTGCACTAAATTGCTATTCTTCCGCGCTTTCGTTTCGTGATCTTCCAATAGCGTGGTTAAGGTTTCTACTTTACTTCTGTCCTTATTGCGATTCGCAATGAATAGTTGATGGAGTAAAATAGATTCCGCTCGGGGTGACGACAAATCCTTAAATTTTGACAAGTCAGTGCAGATAAATTCGACATTAGAAATGGGATTTAAGCCCGCTGTTATAGTTTCCAAAGATTTTAAAGTTTCAGGAGTGCTCTCACCGGAAAAAATTGTGGGTTCTCGAGGCGGTGCTTTGGGCAAAGAGAGGTTATCATTGCGCGCCTTGAAGTCTTTTTCCATTTTTCGCAGTATTTCATCGAACTTTGACGGCTGTGTAGCAGGCGCACTCGGAAATTTGTTTTCATCTTCCGGATCGTTTACGGGAGGGGAATCTAATGGCGCACCAGAGGGGGCAGCGTTCTGATCATATTTAGGTATTTTAAACTCAGTTTTTTCGCGTTTCTCATCCCGTTCCCTCATCATCCTTTCAAAGTCGCTTTCTTCTTTATCTTCACCGCATCCAACCAGTTGTAAAAATACAAAGCCAAGAGTGAGTTGATATAAAATTACAGCCATACTTGTTTTCATCGTAACTCCTCGGTCTGCTGAAGCGACTCGTTTCAATTGGGAGATTTCGTCTCTCGATTCCGATATCACTTGGGCGAGAAATTGCAATTCCGTTTGGCTGATAAATAATAATAATCGATAGGTTGGATGAATTCGCGGGAAACCTCAATCTACCCGATTTCAAAGTATTGATTCCAGTTGGGTTTTTCTACCAGGCGTAAGAACTTTGAGCAGGCAATCCAACTTCAGGAAATCTGAGGCCAGGCGTGAAGGCTATTTGGTAAACTTCAAAGATACTGTCTTTCCTGTTGTAGGATCGAGCTCATGAAGAAAGCCATTCCAATTGAAAGCTTGAACTTTACCTGTCGAGGTGATCGCAAGTTCTGTGAAAGGTTTAGGTTCGTTTCCGCCGTAAGACGGAGCCTCAATTTGCCAAGCAATTTTGCCTTCCTGGTTTAGTGCAAAGATATTTCTGTCCATTGATGAATGATCAAGAAGAACTAAAACCAAGTCGTTTATTTCCACTGCTTTAATGACGATATTTGGAAGGGAAACATGATTTCCGTTAACTTGCATTTTTCCTTGTTCCAGGGACCACTCTATTTTCTTCATGGAAGTTTCCTTGTATTAGAAAATGATTTGCCAGGAATTGCTGTGACTAAGTCATATTGGATTGAATTGGCGCGTCCACCAAAGTTTGAATTTGTTAAACCCCTTCTAATTCTGGTTCCTGCGGGGACATCCACCTCAGTAATATGCGTCGGCATTTCCGGAAGGGAAAATTTATTTTTAATCTCGAGTGGAGTTAATCCACGAATTGATTCTTTCTTTATTATCCAACGACCCATAGGTCCGGCTCCTCCAGTTAGAGTGTGTACTCTAACAAATTTTTCGGGATGGATCGTAACCCCTTCCAGTATTTTAGACCCCGGTAAATAAGGAGGTCCTGAATACCTTAGCGCCTCATTCACCTCATCGGCGTCCTTTATAACGATATCCTTTAGACGGTTTTTCGCCCATCGAGAGCCGGCGACGGTGTCGACGTCTATGTCATTTAATTCAAGAGATGTTGAGGGTTTTTTGTTTGACTCAATCGCCCTTCCTCCTGAAGTGGAAATTTCGTCCGGAAGAAAAGTATCCAATTTCTCAAATTCCCTCTCGATCTCCGGAAGTTCATCTACCTTTTTAACGCCCTTTGTTAGCGCTCCAGCGGCAGCAATTTCAGACGCGACCGTAGTGATTCCCTTTGCCGTTAGGACCTCGAATGCAATGTGGGCGGTGATTTCTCCAATTTTTTCTTGCTGCTGCTCTATGGAGAGCAATTCAAAATCTTTGTAAGACTTCTTAGCCTTCTGAATGGCGCTATCGACAATTTGTTGTCGCATTTCGAGAGATGCTTCTTTCCACTTTCTCGCAAACGATGGGTAGACGGCGAAAAGTCCAATGGGCGGCCCATGCAATACAAGTGCATTTCGGGCTACGGCTAAGCTGGTATTGATAGCGTGGCTCGCGGTGGCTTTGGTTTTTTGCTGGGCGACTTCATTGCCCATCATCGCCAGCTGTAAGTTGAAGCGCGCGCTTTGGCCTTTTTCAAGCGTGCTAAAAATAAATTTCACGGAATCCGAAAGATCAGTGGCTAAGGTGCGGCAAAATGCCACAGAGAAATTGGGCTTTGAGACCAGCGTTTTTGCGGATTCCTTGATGGATTCAGATAACGAATTTTCTAGAGGGCCTTCTGCAGAGGAGGGCTCCTTTGCCGGCACCCGAGGCTTTAGAGTTAGATCGTCAGCCGACGGCAGATCCAATCCACGTCCTCCGCCATTTAATCGAAGTTTATTTTCAGGTCGTGACGGAACGCTTGAATAGTTTTTTCCAGGGTCTCTCGCATTGCTTAATGAAACAACAGGATTTTCTCTAGTTGGGTTGCGGGAAGGAGAGTGCTTTGTACCATCCCAATCCGGAGGGTTTCCGAAGTCGATTTGCATGTTTCGAAGATCAAATGAAGGGTTATTCGCTGCTTCTTCAGGCGTGAGTAGGCGTCCTGGAACGGTCGTCGTTCCAGATTCGTCAGTAACGGGATATCCTAGTTCCAAGGTGACATCGAGTAAATCACCCTTATCTTTAACTCTGATGCCCGATATTCTCGATGGAGCCTTAAGGGACATATCGAGTGACTGTTCGAGCGTCTCAAACGAAATTCGAGTAGAGCCGTACTGGTCCAATTCAGAAATTAGCATTCCATAGGAATCGTAAATGGAAGGAGTTTCGAGCGGGGCTCCGCTATATAATGGTCTTACTTTTAAGAGATCGTAAATTTCAGAAATTGAGGCTGGTTTATGAAAAGAGGTAGAAAAGGAATTTTTGGAAAAACTAAAGCCTCTTTCGGTATTGGAGAAATCTCGAAGAGATTTACTATCATGAAGGCGTTCAGAAAAATTTCCTAAGTTGAATTCCCTTAGAGGTCGGTCATTGGAAAATCCTTTGAGGTCGAGGCTTGGACGATAACTTCGGAGTTTAAAATCGCGACCCATATCTGAGGCACGAAATTCTCGAGTGTTACGGTCACTTTGATCTCGGCGAGCGTCATGGCGTCGGCCCGTGCCATCTGCATTTTCAAAAAGATCTGCATGTGCCGATGAAGGGCAGCTGATTGAAAGAATGGCAAGAGTTAGAACGCATACGGAAACTCTCATGGCCCACGCTCCGCCTGCACATCAAAATATTGCTCTATTGTTTTAAGAGTTCCTTTATAAATCGTGCGATGAATTTCCTCCACGAAGAGGGCCTCTGCCGGAGTCCATTCTTCCGTTGCCTTGCTGAGAAGATTTCGAAGAGTTTCCTTTCTCCCCTCACTTATGAAATTTGCGGGGCAGGAATTGTGAATTGACCAACTTTTTTCCTTTGCGAATAAACCTACGATCTCATCGGCAAGGATCTCGCGGTTCAGAAGTCTCTGGCTATGGAGGACTCTTGCGACTTCTCGCTGAAATTCTTTAGCGGCGGAAATAAGTTCGATTACTTCGACGGATGGGTTTTCAGTAGACGAATTTCTGAAAAGTATCAGTCGCTCCTCGAATAGATTGTATCTAATTATCGCAGATTCCAAGCGGTTGGCCGCAATCTCCGTTCGCAATTCGTCCATGCTTTCTCGAAAGAAACTTAGAAAATCCTTCTTAGCAGCCTGCGATACTATGGACTTCTCCCATTGATCTTGAGCGCGGCCCGCATGTGAATCGAAAGCTTTTCTCCAGGCTGAATTGGGATTCAAATATGTCTCCACGAATGCTCGTTTCACTTCTTGAGCTTCTGCGAGAGTTGCGGATCGCAACTCTCGCACCGTTGCAGCGTGGTTCTGGACGAGAAACGCATTTGTCTTTGGGTTTTGGATTATTTCGAATCTTTTTCGGAAAGCATCGGTGTTGTAAGCAGGGAATGCTTTAACGTCGAGAGTATTTGTCGCCAGACCCGCAGCGACATCGGAGCGAATTCCTGCAATATACTGACGCATCTCCATCAACTGACCGCCAATGTTTCCTGCAATTAAATCGGATAATTCTGTCTCTGCTTTTTCTAAATTATCGAGTGGCCTGCGAAATCGAGCGATACTTGCCGGATCGAACGGGTCAATATGATCGACATTCAGAAGACGGTCAGTCCGTTCTTGTTTGATCTTCGATTGAGAAGGGGGAATATCTTCAATAGGTAGTAATTGTGCGTAGTGCGCCGAAAATTCCTCAGCACTTTTTCCCTCCGCTGCTAGCTTTTTTCCTAATTCTTTGACCGATATTTGATAATCATCTTCTTTCCTAAGTGCGGATGACATGCTTGCCGCCGTGAGCGCGCGATTAGCTCTATGATATTTTTCGACCTCATCACGCAATACAAGCGTTAGCTCGTAGAGTGAAACTTCTTTTCCTTCGTTCCATCCCGGAATCTTCAGTGAGAATTTCTGAACTAATCTTTCCTCTGCATCATAGGCTAATGCGGACCAATGGTCGAAAATCCGGGGACCTTTCAAATAGAAATAGTCTTTGTCCTTTATCGCATCGATTTTAACTTTGAGGCTTTTGTAGGAATTTGCTTGGCTTTGAAAATCATCCCACGCACTGCGAGCTAGCGCTATTCTAGATTTCAATTCTGCTAAATAGTTCGGCCTGGCGACATTCTCTTCGGAAGATGCGAATTGAAATGCTTCGACAAGACCTTCGTCGTAAGGCTTAAGAAGTTTTTGGTAGGTTTCTATGTAGAATTCGATCGATGCGGCCGAGGCTTTAATAAATTTTTCGGCCCATTGCATAGCAACGTAGCCTTCAAAGTAAGCATCGAGCGCCTCTCTTCGGTTTTCAAAGCCCTGAGTCTTCCAAAATGCGATTTCTCCATTTTGAGCGTTTCTATATTGGCGCGCGCTTTCGTCTCGCTCCCGTTGCCTTTCCGCAGGGCTTTTTGGTCTGTCGCTTTCTCCCCCGCGCCCCGGAACCGCAAAAACGGGCGAAGTTTGGATTATGGCGAGGAGACCAAGATAGATGAACAACGGTTTCACTTAACCGCTCCTAGAGGGTGTCTATTCAACTCCGAGATAATTGAATCGATGTTGGTCGATTTGAAAACTTCCTCTGGATGATCTTTAGCGGCCTCCGATAAGCCTTTCGTGATTTCTAGGAGGCGAGAGGTCATTTGAGCTCGCCAATTCCTCGGAAGTGCTTCTTTATTTTTCTCCAGCGCATTCATCAATGTCTTAAATTCGGTGAGAGCATTTCGAATGACCGCAGTCTTTGGATCCTGATCGATGGTAGTTGGATCCAGGCTCAGCATTGCGGGATCAAGATGAACCTGCTTTACAGCGTTTAAACCCAAAGTGAACTCTTGGACAAGATGGGGCCTCGCATCTCCAGCTTCGACCACTTGTGCGATGAGCTGTTTCATGGGTTCAAAAATGGTTTGAAATGACCCCAGATCGAGAGAGGGATATTTTCCTGTCACTGGATCTCGAAGACTTTCAATGGATGTAAGCGCGGCCTCCCAGTCACCATCAATCTTAAGCCTTAGAGCAGCTAATTGAATTCTGAGTTGAAGTTCGTCGCCGGCCTTCGAGCCCGCCATGAGGGAAGAGATGTTATTAAACTTATCTATAGTCTTAATCAGCCTTCGGTTTCGCTCTTTGTAGAAATGATTCAATTGATTCAGCAGAGCTTTGCCTGGGTCACTCAATCCAAAATCTTTCTGATTCATCATTTCTCTTCGAATGGAAACTGCCAGAGCTACAATTTTCCTCTTTTCCGAATCTGCCTCGGCGAGCGACCGTAAATCTTCTAAGTTCGAATTTGCTTCTAGTTCCCTCGTGAATACCTGAGAAATTTGATGCCGAAATTCTTGCTCTTCCGAGACTGATCTCGAAAGACGGTCAAGAAGGGTTTTCATTGAAGCAAATCGATCGTTGGGAGGAAATTTCGATGCCAAATGAAATAATGTGTCCAATTGAGAGGGATCTGCAGCCAATGGGAGTGTCGCTTTAAAGAGTTCAGAGTTTTTATAAGTCGACAAGATTTGGGAACTTCGTTCGAAAAGTTTTTCCTGCATTTCTATGTAGGCGTTTTGTTCTCTTTGGCTCAGTTGTAAGAATCGGTTTGCTTCAAAAATCTCTTTAGAAACAACTGCTGAGTGCGGCGATGGTCCATCGCTTCGATACTTTATGAAAGCTTCGATCAAATCGGGCAGTGCTGCCAAATTTCTGCTCTCAAATGCATTCTGAATTTCGATATAAATATTTCTAAAACCTAGCTCCTCGAGATTCTGGTTAATTTTTTCTTTAGCAAATCTATAGAATCTAGACGCGGGGTTGATTTGGTAAAGTTCCTCGAGGACTGCGAGCTTTACATTTTCATTAAGCTCATTCATCCCGAGCCACATCGCTTCGAAGACGACATTTTCGCTAAGGCCGGTGGTGGCAACGAGGGTCTCTGCTTCGGCAGCTATTTGCCCGCTCCAAACTCCCGAAAGTGTCAATAGACCTGCGAGCGAAGCATGTTTTCCTCTGGAGTAGATCTGCGAAGAAACAAACTCATCGAATGACTTCTTAACTTGATTGTACTTCTCATCGCTAAATTGAATTCTGGGGAGGTAATTCTTTGGCGATTGTACGATTCCAGCAAATGCATTCTTCCAATTCGTTTCGAATATCAGTGAAGGTTGGGTTGAAAAATTATCCGGAAGCTTAAGAGACTTCAAGTTTTCGAGTACTTGGTTATTCGTCAGGCCTTCCTGCTCGACGGTTGTTAGATATGCTTCTCTAAAAGGCCGAGCATTTCTGTCTTCGGAGACAGATAGAGCTCCGGTTTTATTGTCTTGGGTAACGCGGAAACCTGTCAGTCGTTTAGGAACAGTGCGACCGTATTCATCGCGGGAAGCCTGAGCAAATCCGGCGTGAACGGGATAATTATTTGCCGTGTTTTTCAATTCTTCATAGGTAGCGACACATCTTGTTCTCTGCTGATGCAGTTTATTGAATCCGTCTAAATCAGAAACAATTCGGATTGCGACACTTTCAGAATCTCTGAGTTCTTTCCAATCCGACTGATTGTTTTGAATATTCTTTGCCGTTTCTTCCGATTCTTTAATCGATATATTTAGATCAGATTGCTTCTCATGAAGTCCTTTTAGGAATTGCCCGAAAGAGTTGGAGTTTAAATACTTTCTCGCCATGGTATTCACGGCCTGCTGAGAGTGATTATCTCGATCGCCCGACATTTCAGTCATCTCGCCAGCTTTTCTTCCCTCCATCTCTTTAACTTTGTTGTCGAACTGTCGTTGTCGGTTAGTTTGAAGTTCTTGCGAATTCGACAGGTGGTCGGATGCCTCTCCCTTTCGAGTTGCGAGAGCATTTGAAGATGTGAGGCAAAAGCAAAATGTGGTGAACGCGAAGGTTTCAAAATACTTCGCGATGGACTGTCGTCGGCCACTCAAGCGTTTCATAAGCTCCTCACTCATCTCCAAAACGGGGCAATCATTTGCTCGCCTTGGACGAATTCCTGAACTCTATGAAACTCCTTACTTATCTTGAGCAAGGTGCGTGCCATTGGTAGGGGAGGAAAAACGCAGTCATATCAAACAAATTTTATTGTTTGAGGTTGTGCGGTTGGGTTCTCATCGCCCCACATCTGCGACTTCGATAGTCGTAATTCATCTTCGAATTTTTGAAATTCTGAGAGTGAAAAATTGCATGCGAACTCGAGATCTTCATGCCGCACCTTTTGTTGTCGGGGTGTAACCGAACGTTGATAGTTTTTCGTTCAGCTTTTTCCGATTCAACTACGCAAACTTTTCTGCTCCGCAGCAAGTCCCCGTAATCTTTGCGAATCTCCCGCAATCAGCCGCTATCCCCTAAAATGGAGATCCAGGAAGGGATTCTGCCATCCGCCCCCAGAACCGCGCACAAAACTTGCACTTTAGAGGGAAGTTCCGCGGAAGGCAGAAGGAGGGACATACAGTGAAGAAGGCATATTCGACGTTAGTTGCAAAAATCGGATTAGGATTTCTAGCCACAGTCGCGATGGCTCAATCGACTTACGCTTACGATAGCAATCTAGAGCCTGTCTACTGCGTGCTCTACAAGGGCGTTTTTACTTGTCCTCAAGAAGATGGAAGTAACGACACTTACAACGTCAACGAAGGTGGCACAGCCCTCCGACAAAACTCAAACGCCGCTCGCGCCAATAGCAACTCTGCCTGGGCAGAGTCCATGAATCTGATTAAGGATGGCGGGACGGTATTTGGGACAGGTGGCGGTCAACACTAAAGAACTCATCACTTAGATCGTAAGTTCAATTCATATGTTCCATCAAATGTGGTTATTCCGTCTTGAATTCCATTCCTTTTGAATTCTTCGCGTAATCTTTTCATCGCCGTATAGATTCTTGTGTCATGAACGAGAGGATTATAGTTTTCTTGCCACACCTTTTCTACCAGACTCTCTTTGTCCATTTTTTGATTTAAATTTTCAGAAAGAACCTGAACTAGTTTGAATAAAACAGGACGGTGTGAAAAACAGAATGAAGCCCCACGAAAGCGAATGTTATATGTGCTTGGATCGCAGTTTATATCAGACGACCTCTCTGCAGATGGTTCATTTTTCTTAAACCCGACGATTCTGATCTCCGTTGAACGCGTAATCTCGGCGTACAAATTGAACGCGGAAAAGTTATTATCATTTGATTCCAAAAATGTTCTTTCGGAACAAGGCTCGATTGCGGCAAGCAAGTTTTTCACTTCAACTTCCAGGTCTGGAGATCTTGTAAATGGCGAAGCAGCTTGAATTTTTAATCCCAACAGTGAGGCTAACTGCCAGCGATGCATTCCCGCTTGTCGGGCTTGGATATGACATCGTTCCAGAATCTCAGAAGATTCCTTTCTGCGATCTGCACGCAACAAAGACAATGCAAAGCATATGGAGAAGACGGTTTTGTGAAAATAGTTCACTCGGTGAGGATCTCTTTGAGTGAGGGAGTATAGCTTCTCCAATATGTCTAAATTCGGTTTCCACCCATATTCAAACAGTCCGATATCTAAAAGATAGCGGAGGGCGGTGATCGCATCGTCGAGGGGCAGCGATTGAGTATCAATTTGACTCATTACATTTTCTAGTAATTTGTCTGCGCGATTTTGATTCCAAGATACGCGTAAGTCGAGAATTCCTTGAAGGTGAGAGAAGAGTGAATCAAATCGCTGTGACTGGGCCAATAAACTTGGATGCGCTTTTAATGCGGAAACGGCGGACGAGTGCGCCCCATTGAATAGGTACAAACTGTATAAAATCCGATTCTGCCAAAGTCGAAATGGTCGAGATACTCCTGGAAGAATTTGATCTTCAATTAATCGAATGGATTCTAATGCTGCCTTGGGTGTTCCTTGAAATAGAAAATATTCGGCTCTTTGAAGATGTGCGCTAGTGAGTCCCTTTCGGTCAAACTGACTTGATAAACCTGAGATGTGATTCTCAAAGTGCCCACTAAGCTCCGAGTTAAATAATCCCATTTCTATCTGGGTAGCCAGCATGTCTGCTTCAAGCGCTCCTTTGTAGATTGAAGCGTGCTCAAGAGCTCTTTTGGCTTGGTGCTGGGTCGCTAAATCTCCTTCGTAATCTCCCAGATTGCTAAGATAGAATCCCTTCGTCCGCCAGAATTCAAACCAAAGAATCCAATAGGAATTTTCATTTGCATTCTGTTCGACGCTGACAGCAAGTAGCGCAGACTCCGCTTTAACCAATGCTTCATTAGCAATCTTTGGTTCTCGATCTGCCGATGTAACTGCAAAGTGGAGTAGAGCCCGAATGTGTTCAGGTGATCCTGAGGCCGACAAATCACATGCTTTCTGAAGCAGCTCTTTTGCCTTCTCATATTTTCCAATCGATCCATAGCTCACGCCTAGGGTTGAAAGAATATTGAGATAGTCTGGATGATTCGTCGGCGTGACCGAGATTCGCAATTCCAAGTCTTCAACCGAACGTTCAGGACTCTGTATTTGTATTAGTGCTTGGCGCCGTTGAAGCAGCGTTTTAAGAGAAATCTTCAGAACACAACCATTTGTGATTTCAATGATTGTTCTGAGATCTCCCTTTTTTGTCAGATGGTCAGATGCGATCGCTGCATGTCCGACGAGTTGTTCGTCATTAATCAAATCCCCAAACTGCGAGCACAGTCTCAGAATCAAAACTGAATTTCTTGGGTCAACACTGGCGCCAGCGCCCACGCCATCGCTATCTTTTAATTTTTCGACGAGCGAAGCAGCAGCAATTCGATTCTCATCCTTTTCACCTGTCCTCAGGACAGCTTCGAAAAATGCACTCTCGCCAATATTTTCTAAATCTTGTCGTTGAAACGGATTCAGCGCGGCCTGCAACAACTCGCGTTGCAGCTCGGGTAAATCCGTGGCCAGCGCAGCTTCGCGCACGAGCATTCGGCTCGCCCCACTTAACGGAGTCCACAGCCGGGAAAAAATCTCTCGTCGATAATCCTCTACATCAAAACTTAAATGCGCTCGTTCAATCGGCTTGCCGGAGCTCAGCGATCTTGCGATCAAGCTCTTCAGCACGAATGGTCGTCCGCGGCATTCCGCGACCAAGTAGGTGCGAATATCGGGATCCGCAGCATCGAGCTTCACCTTGGAGGACTCAATAAACTTCTCACTCTGCTCGGCCGTGAAGCCTTTAAAATTATAAAAGTAAAAATCCAGCGCGAGGCGTTCACTCACTTGAGGCAAGCTGGCACCCGTCAAAATCACGCGACCTTGCAGTAAATGATTCGTGAGAAATTCCAGAATATCCGCGCCGTCATCCACATGATGAAGGTTGTCTATTAATAGATAGGAATTCTCCGACTCCAACCGATGAAAGATCACATCCACGGCTTCTTCATCATCCTTGAGCGGCCGCTCCAAAATCACTTCTTCGGCGAGTTGTCTCAACAGCGAATCTCGTCCGGTGCGCTGAGAAACCTCATGATAGTAAAATCTTTTTTGATCCTTCGCGAGGCGAAGCGCCATCTGCTTTAAGAGAGTCGACTTTCCGATGAGCGGAGCTCCTTGAATAAACATCACGGCGCGCTCCCTCAACTGAGGCATCAGCGCATCCAATTGCTCCGTAAATTCAATGGTCGAGGGCGGCAAAAGATGAGCTCGACCGCGCACCTGGCTCTTCAGGCGAAGCTTCGTTTTGGCCTCGGTAGGTGCAGTACTCATGGCAATTCGAGCCCGTTCTATAGCACAGGTGGGAGGCGACTGTAAGTGGGCGTAAGGACTAAGGTTCTCGGGTGGTTTGGGTGTAAACGCGGAAGCTTTCCTCAATAAACCCGACGTACTTGGAGCCGAACTCCTTTTTGAGCTGCTCGAAAAAAGTCCTGATCCGCTGGTCGATGGCGGTTAGGCCATCGGAAGACAAGCCCTTCTTGGGCATCGGGGAGACCTTGGAGCCATACCGATCCTTGAATTCATATCGCCGAAGAATTTCAAAAATTTCGGAGAAGGGAAACTCGAGCGTGAGGTCCTTCAAAAATTCCTCTACCTCCTGCTGAATCCGAAGCAGCACATCGTCATCCAGGCGGTTCTTTGCACCCTTCGTTTTAGAGCTCTTCGATTTCTCAGACCGACCCATGTTGATTCAACTATAACAGATCTCTCGCTCTCGAGCTCTCATACTTCTTGATCTGTACCGACGAAAAACTTAACAATGAAGCATTGGCATCAGTTCACCAACTTGCAGTTAAATCTGGCAGCGATGCCGATTCCGATTCTGGAACGAAGGACAAAAAGTTTTTCATTCTCGATACGAACGTCATCCTTCACGACCCCAATGCAGTTTTTGCATTTGGAAATAACACCGTTATCATTCCCATCAAGGTCATCGAAGAGGTCGATAAGTTTAAGCGGGACCTGAACGAAAATGGAAAGAACGCACGTTCCTTCTGCCGCATGCTCGACGCGATGAGAAAATTTGGCAGTTTGGCCGGGGGAGTTCCACTACAGGTGGCGGCTGATGATTTATTTCCCAACGGAAAGAAGAAGGTCCAGGGCGAGATGCGAGTCATTGTTCGCGACGCTGCTGACCACTCGGAAGAGCTCTTTAGAGCAGCCAATAACTCCGATCTTCAGATCCTGATGACGGCGATTGAACTCGCAAAGTCTCATAAAAAAGTCGTTCTCGTGACGAAGGATGTCAATTTTCGAGTCCGCGCGGATGTCTATGGCATCACTGCCGTCGATTACGAATCTGACATTCGCGTCGATATTGACGAGCTCTACACGGGTTGGCGCGAGCTTAAGATTTCCAATGATGACCTTCAAAATTTCTTCCGAAAGCGCGAGCTGACTGTGAATGAAATTGGCGCCGTGCATCCGCATGAATACTTCGTGTTGAAGGATCGTGAGAATGAGAAGAATACCGCGCTCGCAAAATGGGATTCCGTGGGAAAAAAGATTGTTCCCATTATCGAGCTTTCAAAAGGGCTGTGGGGAGTGCAACCTCGAAATCGAGAGCAGCGATTTGCCATCGACATGTTGATGGATGATCGAATTCCTTTGGTCACCTTGGTTGGAAAGGCTGGCACGGGTAAGACGATGCTCGCGCTCGCCGCGGGTCTTGTGAAGGTGTTGGACGAAAATGCCTATACGAAGATGCTAGTTTCTCGATCGATTTTTCCGCTGGGGCGCGATTTAGGAGCGCTGCCTGGAGAGCTCGAAGATAAACTTCGTCCCTGGATGCAGCCCATCTTTGATAACTTTGAATTTTTGCTTTCGTCTAAATCCGCGGGCAGAGACCGACGCGTCTCCTACAAAACCATTATGGAATTCGGCGAAGTTGAGATCGAAGCGCTTACCTACATTCGCGGTCGAACCCTGCCGAAGCAATGGCTCGTCGTGGATGAAGCGCAAAATCTTACGCCTCATGAGATCAAGACGATCGTCACTCGTGCGGGCGAAGGGACTAAGGTGGTTCTTACGGGAGATCCTTATCAGATCGACAATCCCTATATCGACGCTTCCAATAACGCGATTTCCTACGTCGCCGAGAAGTTTAAGAATGAGGAACTTGGCGCTCATATGACTCTCACCAAGGGTGAGAGATCCGCGTTAGCCGACCTCGCTTCTAACATTCTTTAAGAACGAATGGCTTTCTTTAGGCCCCTGCTTTTTTGAGGGGCTGCTTTTTGTGATGCTTATCGACCGATTTATCATGCTCCTTTTGGAGCTGATGGATGATCTTTTCAAAAGTCGTATCGATCTGGGCGTAAAGATTGTCGCCTTCTTCCTTCGCGAAGAAGTCTTTCCCGCTCTTATTTCCGTGCCAATACACTTCCGCAAAATGTTGTTGGCCTTTTTGCTTCGCGCCCACAACGACACGAACATGTTCATCACCTTTGATGAACTTCTCGAGCTTGTCGGCTCGATCTTCGATATGGGTTCGAATTGCTTCGGTGCTTTCCATGTCTCGAAAATGAATTTCTAAGTTCATACCCTGAAATTAGACCCCTCCGATGGGGGCGTCTATGGGTATTCCAACCCCTCCAAATCACTCTTTAAAGCATTGTCCCGGCCTGGCCTTTGTCCTTAAATTACAGGTCATGGGCGCAGAGTCTTTTCGTGTTGAACACGATTCCTTGGGTGAAGTGAAGGTTCCATCGCATGTCCTTTACGGGGTGCAAACGCAGCGAGGCGTAGAAAATTGGCCGATATCTGGAATGAAAGAGCCCGAAGCCTTCATCAGAACTTACGTTGCCATCAAACGCGCCGCAGCCGTCGTAAACCACTCACTCGGGATGTTGGAAAAGGAAAAGGCGGACGCGATCGTTGAAGCGGCCGACGATGTTTTAAAAAAAAATAAGCATTTGGATTCATTCGTCATCGACGTTTTTCAGGCGGGGGCGGGTACCTCCTTTAATATGAACGTCAATGAAGTCCTTTCAAATCTCGCCGCCCAGTTGAAAGGGAAGCCCCTTGGAGATTATAAGTTCATTCATCCCAATGATGATGTGAATCGTGCCCAGTCGACGAATGATACATTTCCGACCGCTATTCGTATTAGCACGCTGCTTGAGCACCCCAAGTTGGTGAAAGTGGTCGAAGATACCATCAAAACTTTTGAAAAGAAGGCGAAGGATTTTGACAAGGTTTTGACTTCCGCACGAACGCATTTGCAAGATGCCGTGCCCATTCGTTTGGGCCAGGAATTCGACGCCTATGCGGAATCCATTCGGAAAGACCTCGCCCGCTTGGAATTTGCTAGAAGCGAATTGGAATATTTGAATATCGGTGGCACCGCCGCGGGAACGGGAATGAATTCACATCCTGACTATCCGAAGAAAATGGCGGAAGAGCTTTCTAAAACGCTAGGGCTTAGTCTGAAACGCGGAAAGCATTTGGTCGAGCTCTCGCAGAATATGTCGGATGTTTCCTTTTATTCTGCGGCACTTCGAAATTTGGCTCTCACGCTGACAAAGATTGTAAATGATTTGCGGCTTTTAAGCTCAGGACCCATCACGGGGTTGAACGAGATCTTCTTACCGGCTTTACAGCCGGGTTCGTCCATCATGCCTGGAAAGGTAAATCCTTCAGCACTTGAAATGCTCAACATGGTTTGCTTTCAAGTGATAGGAAATGACACGACCGTCTCTTATTCCACGCAGGCGGGACAATTGCAATTGAACGTCATGATGCCGGTCATAAGCTTCAATATTTTGATGAGCTTAAAGATTCTTACGAATGGTCTTCGCGTTTGTAACGAGCTCTGCTTTGCGGGTATCACGCCGAACGAAGAGAAATGCCGACAGTATTTTGAAGAGAGCATGGGGCTTGCTACGGCACTTAACACGGTCGTCGGCTACGAAAAGGCGGCGACCGTTGTGAAAAAAGCCATCAAAGAGAAGAAGCGCATTACGGATCTTGTGGTGGAAATGGGCTATCTCACGCCCGAGGAAGTAAAAAAATATTTTGGCTCAAATTTGACGGAACCAGGATTCATTTCGAAGAAGGGTTAATCTTATGGATAACAATAAATTTCTCGAAAAAATTCAGCTACTCAGCGATCCCTATTTTGATCGCGAGTTTTTTACGAATCTCATTTTCTGCATCGATCGGAAAAAAACGGTTCGAGAAGTGTTTGATGCCGTCCTTCGCGAGGTTTGCAAGTCTGCATCATTCACAGAAGAGCTCGATAAAGGCCTTTTACATTTGTTCTATTCCTACCAAGCCTCTTCCGTTGTGAAGGAGAATTATCAATGGCTCCCTCTTGCGCAGGGGATTTACTCCATGGCGCTCTTTCGGGGAGACGGCGAAAAGCTTGTGGAACGAAGAGAGAATTTCTCCGATCGCTCCGAAGCGATTACGGCAGAGGAATTTAAAAGTTTGATTCGCTTAGAAGTCCGCGACGTCGAGCCGATCGAGCGCGCTTGGACAGGACTTTTGTTTTTACTGGAAAATCGAACGATGCGCGGCAAAGCCATCGAGGCCCTCGTTGAGGAAGCGCTTCGAAGTTGTGATGCTTTGACAATTAAACTCATCATGAAGGGGTTGGATCTGTCGCTCAGCAGTGGGTGGAAATCCTGCGACGCTCTTCTCGGCCGAGCATTTCAAAAATTCTGGAGCAGCCGGAAGCAAAATGAACAGGCGATTTTGTTGGGCCAGCGTCTCGCCATTACTGGAAGATTTGGACAGTTGAAGTTGGACGATCCCACACCTGTGTGGCGCGCAGATTGGACCGATGAACTTTGGAGGAAATTGTCCACGGAGTCGGCGGAATCCGTTTGGCAAACCTACGAGCGTTGGGTGGGTGAGGGCGTATCTCTGGATCAACTCTTTGGAATTCAGATGTTGTTTAGAGGACGGTGCTTGTTTGCGATGAAAAGTGAGCAATGGCCTCGCGTGTGCGAAAGTATTGAATTTGCGGATGCGCTCTTAAGCGCTTCTCGATGGTTGCCACAAGCGCGCCTTACCTTTCTAGCCATTCATCTTTTTGATTTGATCGAAGTCGTTAGGCAAACGGGCTCCACGACGCCCGCACTTCCCACAGGTCAGGATATTTTGGACGGGGTTTCAAAAAACATTTCGAAGGATCGGCTGATTCTTCGTCTTGAAGACGCCGTCGAGCGCGGCGAGCGTCAGCATGCGTTAGAACTGATGGCGGTGATTCTAAAAGATCAGGGGCTGACACATTCCATGACAGATCGCGTGGTATTGATGGCGTCCAAGCAAGATGGTTGGACCTTTGATTTTAAAACTCTTTCGACGGCCACTGTCCTCACGCGTGCATTTGATGCGGTTCCGCGATGGGGTTTTAAAGGAGACGCCATTGCGGAAACGCTTTATGGACTGCTCCGCTTTTTGAGCGACGAGCGAGAGTTGTCGACTCAAATGGCAAAAAAGACGGGCACCTACGGCGAAGGCCTGTCTCATTCACAATTTGACGTTTCGAGTGGCGCCAGGATTGTAGATCGTTTCGTCTTCAATCAAATGCGGAATGGGCAACGAATTAAAATTTGGCCCTCGAATAACTAATTTATGGAATGCCCTGTCGGTAAGAATTCCACGAATTACGGTGATTACCTCGGCTTGAAGCAGCTGCTCAGCTGCCAAAATCCTAAAAGTGCGGCGATCCATAAGCCCGCCCATGATGAAATGCTTTTTATCATCGTGCATCAGGCCTACGAACTTTGGTTTAAACAAATTCTCTATGAAGTCGACTCTGTCATTGAATTGTTTCGCACCGACAGCGTGCATGAGAGCAATGTCGGTGTGGCGGTATCGCGGTTGCAACGCGTAACTCAGATTCAAAAATTACTCATCGAGCAGCTGGCGATCTTGGAAACCATGACCGCGATGGATTTTTTGGAGTTCCGAAATCTTTTGGTGCCTGCCTCGGGCTTTCAGAGTCTTCAGTTTCGTCTCATTGAAAATAAATTAGGGTTGGCATCGGCCGAGCGAGTCCGATTTGAGGATGTGAGCTACGAGACGCTTCTGACTACAAGCGAAGCTCAAACCATCAAAAAGACGGAAAGAGAATCTACTCTTTTTAAAATGGTTGAGCGGTGGCTGGAGCGAACTCCGTTTTTGGCCTTTGAAGACTTTAATTTTTTAACGGCCTTTCGAAAGGCTGTGGATGAAATGCTGAGAAACGACGAGGAAATCATCCAAAAGAATCCCATCCTTTCACAGCAAGGTCATGATCGACAGTTGAAGATGCTCAGCCTTACGAAAGCAAATTTTGAGATGCTCTTTGACGAGAAATTGCATCAAAAGGCAGTGGAATCAGGAGAAAAGAAACTATCCTATAAAGCAACGCTGGCGGCTCTGCTCATTTTTCTTTATCGCGACGAGCCCATTTTGCATTTACCCTTTCGATTTCTCACCTGCTTGATCGATATCGATGAGCATCTGACGACTTGGCGACATCGCCACGCAATCATGGTTCGTCGAATGATAGGCATGAAAATTGGTACGGGGGGATCGAGCGGTCATGATTATTTAAAAAAGACTGCTGAGGAGCACAAAATTTTTGGCGATTATTTTGATCTGGCTACATTTTTTGTAGCGCGATCCTCGCTTCCGGCTCTTCCGGAGAAGGTGAAGAGGAATCTCGGTTTTTATTATTCGAGTCACTCATGAATATTGATCTGACGGGAAAATTCGCGCTGGTAAGAGGAGCTTCGCAAGGAATCGGGAGGGCGATCGCCGAGGAACTCGGCGCCTTGGGTGCGACGGTGACTTTGGTCGCAAGAGACGAGGCTAAGCTCAAAGATGTTTTGAAGGGTTTGAGTCGGTCAAAGAATCAAGCCCATGACTACGTAGTGCTGGATTCCTCGGACACTAAAAGACTTGAGAGTGAAACATCGGCAAAATTTGGAGGCGCGAAGTCCTATCACATTCTCATCAACAATACCGGCGGACCACCCGCGGGACTTGCGAGCGATGCGAAACCTGAAGAGTTCGCGGCTGCATTTTCGTCGCATCTTTTAGCCAACCAAATTTTCACGCAGGCCGTTCTGCCCTCGATGAAGAACGCGCGTTATGGTCGAATTATTAATATTATTTCGACGTCGGTGAAGGAGCCGATCGCAGGCCTGGGTGTTTCCAATACGATTCGTGCGGCGGTCGCCAATTGGGCGAAGACTCTCGCCAGAGAGCTT
>DDSI01000198.1 GCA_002343335.1 Bacteriovoracaceae bacterium UBA2394 | reverse complement strand
TTCAACGACCGAATAGACCTTTTCCATCTCTTCCGTCGAACCAATAATCTTTTCTTCATGTCTCAGAAACGCTCGGGATCGCTGAAATTCTTTAGCAATCGATTCCGCGGAAGAAATTGCGCGCTCAATGGTCTTTAGAAATTCATCGTGGTTGAAAGGCTTCGTAATGTAATCAAAAGCACCGCGCTTCATCGCCTCCACTGCCGTATCGATGGTCCCATGAGCCGTAATCATGATGATCGGAATCTGCGGATAATTCTTACGCACCAATTGAAGGAGCTCCATTCCATCCATCTCGGGCATCTTCAGATCGGTGATGAGTGTTTGAAAGGTTTGCTCTTGAATGAGCTTCCAAGCCTCAGCGCCGTTTTCGGCTTCCATGGTCTCGTGCCCCATCCGTTTCAACTGAATGCTGAGGACTCGGCGAACGCCTTCTTCATCATCGGCAATGAGGATTCGGGCCATATTTTTTTAATGTAGCTGAGGGAAAGTTCCTAGTGAACTGAAAGAACCGCTTGATTGATAAACTGCTCATCATCGGGGGTGATCTTTTCAAATTGGATCCCCACTTGGCCATTTGGAAGGCGATAGGTGACGCGTCCTGAGCCCCAGATCGTCTTTTTCGTCGAGATCTCCAGGGAAAATTGAAACTCGCTGGGCAAGTTGTGACCTTCGACCAAGCAGCCCCCCGCAGACAGCGACAGAAGAGGAAAGGGGATAACCACTCCGGTTGTAAAATCATTGATCCCCATCACTCCGTGCACTTTCGCCCGTCGCCATCTTCGTCGTGCTTGCGCAATGGCGCGTTTATCGTCCGAAAAATCCGCTCCCACCAAATGTTCGATTTTCGTTTTAAGTCGCATGAGATCTTTGAAACTCTCTTCAAGAGCATGAAGTCGGGCATTGATATTTTGCGATTGCGAAGCATTTTTCTCAATGACGCCCTGGTAGTAGGCGCGCTTCAAAATTTGACAGGCTTCTTCGGCGTCTTGATTGGATGCCTTCAAGAATGAGCGAATCCGCGCTGCCAGCTCCAACTGCGCTTGCAGCGTGGCTTCGGAAGGCTGTCCCTCTGCCGGCCTTGTTCCGGGATTCGAGATGTATTGTTTTTTTACAGACATCGCGAGTTCCTCATCGCTTTATAAATGTGCAAGACCTGCACCCCTATCAATGTAACGAAAGTTCCCTTAGGTTGGGCGGGGGCTCGTGTAGAGCTAGGACCGAAATGGGCCAGCTTTGGACGGGTTCTGCGCTGAAACTCCCAAAATAGCCCGGAAGAATCGAGGGCCTGACCTTCTATTTTATGGCACGGGTTTTGCTCTCGTTTATCAGATCATTGTTGAAGGAGCTGCCTATGAAGTCCCATTTTTATGTTACCGGAACGAGTTTCGTCCTCTTAATTTCTGCGATTTTCATCGCATGTGGCGATGACAAGAAAAATAATGGATCCGATTCGCCCAAAGAAGCGGTGGAACCCGCGGAGCCAAAA
Organism: Bacteriovoracaceae bacterium UBA2394; assembly: GCA_002343335.1. Lineage (GTDB taxonomy): Bacteria > Bdellovibrionota > UBA2394 > UBA2394 > UBA2394 > UBA2394. Next base: position 1,088 of record DDSI01000198.1, on the reverse strand, counting down.
AGCATTGCGGAGACGGTGACGTTTATTAACTCACTTCCTAAGCCGTTGAGTCTGGCTGATTTTGTGAAGGCGCTTCCCCAGCCTCTCAATGTGGCGGCCACGGATAGTACATCGAGTTTGCAGCCTGCGAATATGCCGGGCAGCCCCCGCATCTTTATCGTCACCAACAAGACGGGTCGTCCCGTCATATTGTCCATCGTTCCTGGCAAAAATGATTTGGAAATTGGCGAAGTCGATTTCGATGGCAATATCGTAGTAGCCAATATCACCTTTCCCGTCACAGCCACGCTGTCCGACAAAGCGCCTTATCAGGCCATGCCGTCTTGCACGGGAAGTTCAAGTTGTCACGATTTCGTGAGTTCGGTCGACCTCGGCGGAGGAGTTTTTAAATCGACCGTTTCTTCTAATATTCCCTCGGATATCGGAAATATTTCCGTGAGCACGCTGACCGACTTAAATACCAACTGCAAGGATTCTACAGATCGATGTAAGACTTTAAATGCGCTCTTCCGAAAACCGGCGATGCAGTACTGGTTTCCTTCGACCTTCAAATAAAGGTTAGCGAGAAGATGCAAGACCCATGCGGCGGATGAAACCACTGCAGAGCGATTTCACTTTATCCATGGCGCTGCTCCAGAGCGACGGACCGGCGCGTCCTCGATCGGAAATTTCATTGGAAAGAAGTACTTCTCGAAGCTCATTGGGCGAGGAGGGGGAGTGAAATTCGGACGCTCCTTGGAATGTAGCGCGAAACAAAGACTTCGCCTTTTCATAACCCTTAAAAAGCAAGTTGGGCTTCAATAGCAAAAATCCCGTAACCAAAAAGACAGAGCGCGCGAGCCATTTCCCGCCGAAATCCTCCGTCGCAACACTTGCAGCACCCACAGACACGCAGGCCGCCGAAACTAAAAATAAAAGCGTATCGACACGATTATTGATCTCTCGAATGAGTTTTTTATCGCCATGGGCCGCTTCAATCTGACGCGAGCGCATTTGATCTAAAAATATATCAGCTTGGCCCTGGGCGAATGAACCTAGAAGGGCAACTTCAAGAATACTCAAAAGCATTGGAACGTTTACTCCCTCAG
>DDSI01000161.1 GCA_002343335.1 Bacteriovoracaceae bacterium UBA2394 | reverse complement strand
GCCCATCAGTTTGGAGAGCGTGCGCGCGCCGCGATTCGACCGGTGGTGGTTGATCTCCGAATTGCTTCGAACCAAAACGGCCACACCCGCGGAAATTGCGGGAGCCACAAGTATTGATCCATGGTTTTTGGATCAGCTCACAACCATTATCGATATGGAAAATTTCTTGGCGAAGAGCTCTTTAAAATCACTCAAAGAGCCGGAACTTCGTCGCGCCAAAGCGATGGGTTTTGGCGATGTCGTAATGGCCAAATTGATGGGTGTGAAGCCGGCCGATGTAAAGGAGCACCGTCATCGCTTCGATCTTCATTCGGAGCTCAATCAAGTTGATACATGCGCGGGAGAATTTGAAGCGCTGACGCCTTACTATTATTTTGCGTATGAAAATAATCCGCCACTGCATCTTCCCGCGAAAAAGAAATTGGTTCGCGCCTCCACGAGCGAAAGTGTCGTGATTTTAGGGAGCGGGCCGAATCGAATTGGTCAGGGCGTGGAGTTTGACTATTGCTGCGTAAAAGCGTCGCTTGCGGTTCGAGAACTCGGCCTTGATTCCATCATGATCAATTGCAATCCGGAAACTGTCTCGACGGATTACGACATTTCCTCACGCTTGTATTTTGAACCGCTCACCGACGAAGCCGTTTCGCGCGTGCTTTATGAGGAACGAACGCGAAGCAAAGTGCTCGGCCTCATCTGTCAGACGGGAGGTCAGACGGCACTCAAACTTTCTCAGTCGCTCGTGAAGGACCCCATTTTGGGAACACCGAGAGAGCAAATCGATCGAGCGGAAGATCGCGCGAAATTTGATCGACTGCTCTCCAAATTAAAAATGCGACGGCCGAAGTCTAAAACCGCCGCGAAGATTTCTCAGGTGCTTCCGGCCGCAGATCAGCTCGGCTATCCCGTGCTCATTCGCCCGAGTTACGTCCTCGGTGGGCGATCGATGTACACCGTGAGGTCCAAGACGCAGATGGAAGGTATTCTCGATACGATTAGTCGCGAGTCTGACATTCAGTTTCCACTGCTGATTGACAGGTTTCTAGAGGGTGCGGTCGAGATCGACGTGGATTGTATGGGCGACGGTCGTGAAGTGGTTGTGCTCGCGATCATGGAGCACATCGAAGAGGCGGGAATCCACTCGGGCGATTCTTCATGCACGATTCCGTGCGTCACTTTGAGTGATACGATGATCGCGCGCATCAAGAAACATGCCGAAGCGCTTGGAAAAGAGCTGCGGCTGAATGGATTTTTAAATATTCAATTTGCGATTTTTGATGGCGAGCTCTATGTGCTCGAAGTAAATCCTCGCGCATCGCGCACCTTGCCCTTTGTTTGCAAAGCCACGGGTGTGGATTGGGTGAAGCCCGCCGTTCATGCGATGCTTGGAAAATCTTTCCGGGAACAGAAATTGCGCGCACCGACGGTGTATCCGCAGGATTTTAAACACTTCAGCGTGAAGGAAGTCGTGTTCCCGTTCTTAAAATTCCCAGGCGTGGACGTGCTTCTTGGGCCCGAGATGAAGAGTACGGGAGAAGTGATGGGTGTTGGGCGAGATTTTTCCGAGGCATTTGTGAAGGGTCTCATCGCCTCCGGTCATCGCTTGCCGAGAAATGGCTCCGTCTTTGTGAGCGTGAAGGATGATGACAAGCCGAAGGTTGCAGAAATTTGCAAAGAATTGAAGGCGCTCGGCTACAGAATCGTGGCCACGCATCGCACGGCTCAGTTCTTGCGCGACCAAAGCATCGTGGCGTCTGGCATCAACAAAGTGAAAGAGGGGCAGCCGCACATCGTGGATGCGATCATCAACGGCGAAATTCAGTTGGTGATTAACACGACGGATTCCGAAGCGGCGATCTCCGATTCTTTCTCCATTCGACGGTCTGCGCTGCAAACGGGAGTGCCGTACTTCACGACACTCACCGCGGCGCGTGCGGCGGTGAAATCACTATCGAGATGGATTCGCGGTGAGCTGGATGTGCAACCCATTCAAGACTTTCAACAGCGAGATGCGTATCAGACGCCGCTAGTAGCGCCCTCGACGTCTACTCAACTCATCAGAAAGAGAAAGTGATGGGATTTGAATGTCCCTCGCTTTCCAGTCCGTAACTCTGTTTCAAATCCGCACATGAATGGTTTCAATAAGTTATTGCTCGGGCACCCGTGGCATTGATATTGCAATCATTGCGTAGATCTTTCCGATAGCCGTTGGCATTGGAGGGTGCGCATACTTTTGAAATATTTTCGAAACGACAAGAAAATGAAAGGGTCTCACTATGAAATTTAAAGGATTTGCAGCAGGAGCTGCTATTACCACTTTACTCGCTGGTTGCGGAGGTGGAGGTAGCGACGACGGATACAAACCACTGAAGAGCTTCTCGCCTGCATCGCTCTCTAAGTCAGAGCAGTCGGCGGCAGGACAAGCGTTTGGAGCGAATAAGCAAGCCGGCGGTAAACAATCGGCGACGGTGAATGGATCCACCACTTCGTTTTCCTATGGAACCAATGCCTTGGCTCTTGGAATGAATTCCGCTGAAAGTATCGATAGGAGCTTCAAAATCTCCGAAGAAGGCATTGCCTGCCAAGAAGGTGGAACCCTTTCTTTGAATGGAGAGGCTCGAATTCAAGGTTCCGGCGATGAGAAAAACATGAAGGCAAGTGCGACTGCGAAGATCGAAATGGCCGCGGATCAGTGCAAAGATGAAGATTCTTTGATCGATGGAAAATTGACCGTCACTCTTACAATGAACATCTCTGGATCCGAAACGAAATACACGGGCTCTGCAGCCATGGCGTTTTTGGGCGGATTCAAGGGGTATGGATTGAACGAGAAGGGCGAACAAGAAGAACATTCCCTTCAATTCAAAGACTTGGATATTCGTATCAAGTTCGACCAAGACTCACTGAAGAAGTATGAAAATGCCAACATCGATGAGATGACGCCTGAGCAATTGAAGGAAATCGCAGAATGCAAGGGATCGGTCACGCTTGATTCCCGCGAACTCACTTGCGGCGAATTCATTTTGGCGGCCAATGGTCAAGACGATGAATTCCTGGCGCAACCTGGCCAACCCCAACCTAACGTTCCTGGGGAAGATGAAGAAGACGAAGAGGACTTTGAATAAAACCTCTCTTTTGTCTAAAAAAAGACAATTTTGAAGAAGGGGCTCTCGTCGGTTGATACGAGGGCCCTTTTTCTTTTAGCCTCATTTGAATGGATATCAAACGAGAGCCTATGACCCCTAAAGGGTATGAGCGGCTGCTAAAAGAAATTGAAGTCATTAAAACCGTGGAGCGACCCAAAAATGTCTTGGCCATTGAAGAGGCGCGCGGCCACGGGGATCTCTCCGAAAATGGAGACTACGATGCTGCCAAAAATGAGCAGGGTTTGATTGCGGCGCGACTTGCACTGGCCGAGGATAAGCTCGCCCGGGCGGAAGTAATTGACCCGAAGACGCTGTCGGGCCCCACCGTAATGTTCGGGGCTTCCGTGACGCTGGAGGATCTCGATACCGGCGAGGAAGTTCGCTATATGCTCGTCGGATCCTTCGAAGCCGATCCCAAAAAGAATTTGATCAGCATTGAATCGCCGATTGGAAAAGCGCTCATCGGCAAATCGGAAGGCGATGAAGTCACGGTGAAAACCCCGAACGGTTCCCGAAATTTCGGTATACAAGCCGTGGAATATAAATAGACATCGAACGGGGCGGGGTGGGGTTTCGTGAAAACGCGAACAAACCAAACATCAAATAAGAAACCCACGCCCACCGACAATCCTTTGGCTCGGCCTCTTCGATTTGTGAAGGGCGTGGGCGAAAAAGTGGCGATGATGCTGGCCCGGAAGGACCTCTTCGAAGTTCGCGACTTGCTCTATTATTTTCCTCGCACGTATGAGGACCGACGGAAAATCTATAAAATTTCCGAACTCGGCGGCGTAGCCGTCGGTCAAAAGGTGAGTGTGATTGGAAAGATTCGCACGTCGCATCCGGTATTCTTTTCGAAGTCGAAGCGCCGAGCCTTTGAAATGGTGCTCGTAGGCGAAACGGGGAGTGGGCTGCAGTCGCTTGCGCTCACGTGGTTTCATGGCAAACCCTATTTTGCCTCCAAAATTTCAGAAGGAATGATCGTGCTCGCGCGCGGCGAGCTCACGCAGTTTCGCGGTCGCATGCAGATTGTGCATCCCGACATTGAAGTTCTCGGTAAGAATATGCCGGAAGCCGAAATCGAAGGTGGCATCGTTCCCATCTATTCTGAAACAGAAGGGCTCTATCAAAAGACCATCCGAAAAATCGTCTCGGGCGCGGTGGAGAGTTTTGCAAGTTTTTTGGAGGAGAGTTTGCCCGCTGTGCTCATGGAAAAGCATGGCTTTCCGGGACTGCGTGAATCCGTTCGAGCACTGCATTTTCCTAAGGCCTTGGATGATCTCGATCCATTCATGAAGGGGCAGACGAAGTTTCATGAGCGATTCATATACGAAGAATTTTTAGAAGTTTCGCTCAGTATGGCCATGCGCCGCGCGACATTTGTGGAAGAATCCGGCGTCGCCTACACCAAACCCGAAAGGCTTTGGGAGCGTTTGAAAGAGAATCTTCCTTTTAAATTCACAAATGCGCAGCGAAGAGTGCTGCAGGAAATTTTGGATGATATGACGAAGGCGACGGTCATGCATCGCCTCGTTCAAGGCGATGTGGGCTCTGGAAAAACAATTTTGGCGGCAGCCGCGGCGCTTGTTGCGCTAGAGAATGGCTATCAAGTCGCTCTCATGGCGCCGACCGAAATTTTGATTGAGCAGCATCGACGAAATTTTGAGCGCTGGTTTGCGGGTATGAATATTCCCGCTACGCTTTTAACGGGTTCGCTCAAAGCGAAGGAGAAAGCTCAAGCCCTTTCTGAAATCGCAAGTGCAGGACCCAGGATTGTCTTTGGAACCCACGCGCTTTTTGAGCCTGAAGTGAATTTTTCAAAGTTGGGTTTGGTCATTGTGGATGAGCAGCATCGATTTGGCGTAAGACAGCGCACGGCACTCATTGACAAAGGGCGTACTCACAAACCTGATGTGCTTGTGATGACCGCGACGCCCATTCCGAGAACGTTGGCGCTCACCATTTACGGCGATTTGGATATTTCGATTATCGATGAACTTCCCCCGGGCCGAAAACCGATTCAAACAAAAGTTTTTGTGGAACGAGAACGCTCGACGATGGAACAAAAGATCTTGGAGCAAATTCGCGCGGGCCGGCAAGCGTATATCGTGTATCCGCTTATCGAAGAGAGCGAAGTTTTGGAATTAAAAAGCATCGGCGAGATGATGCCCCATTTGGAATCGGTCTTTGGCGAATCTAAAATTGCGCATCTGCATGGCAAAATGAAAGCTGAAGAAAAGCAAAAAATATTGGACGACTTCCGAGCAAATAAAATTCAAATTTTGGTTTCGACCACAGTCGTGGAAGTTGGCGTAGATGTCCCAAACGCCACGGTGATGGTGATTGAAAATGCGGAGCGCTTTGGCTTGAGCCAATTGCATCAGCTTCGCGGCCGAGTCGGTCGAGGGGCGGAGAGTAGTTTCTGCTATTTGGTCGCTTCGCATTTAGGCACGGAAGAAATTGTGAAGCGCTTGCGAAGTATGGAAAAAACGCAAGATGGATTTAAACTGGCCGAACTAGATTTAGAAATGCGCGGACCGGGAGAATTTTTGGGTACCAAGCAATCCGGGTTGCCGCAGTTTCAACTGGCGCAACTGCCTCGTGACCTGCCCATTCTGCAGCGCGCGAGAAAAGACGCGCTTGAATGGGTCGCAAAGGACCCCGAATTGAAGGAGATGCCCCAGATGCGAGCTCGTTTGCAGACAAGAGCCGATCGGGTAGCGATGAACTAATGATTTCTAAGACGACGGAGAATATTAAAGTGGATGTACGTGTGCGCTACGTGCCGGAGCAGTCTCAACCCGATCGAGAGCGATTTTTCTTTGCCTATCAAGTGACACTCACCAACATGAGAGACGAGAGCGCGCAGTTGCTCTCGAGGCATTGGATTATCACCAATGGACGAGGCCAGACGGAAGAAGTGCGCGGCGCGGGAGTAATCGGAGAGCAGCCCGTGCTCGAGCCTGGGGCCTCATTTGAGTACACATCCTTTTGTCCCCTTACAACCGCAACGGGAACCATGCGCGGTTTTTATCATTGGGCAGGCGCCGACGGCGCACCTTTCAGCGTGGAAATTCCGGAATTTGATCTCATTCAGCCCGAGGCAATGGGGCTACTTCATTAATTGCCGGATAATTCTTTTAACAACTTTGCAAGTTGCTCATGCTCTTTTACGAGACCGGTTTGGCCTGAAGTGTATTGAGTAAGCGCCTCCAGAGTTGGTATTTTTACGCGAATTTCTTCTTCATCCAAGTAGCGGCGGATCAGTTCGCTCGTGAGTTTTCCAAGATTCGCTTTCTCAGACTCGTCACTCAATTGCGACTGCCATCGCATCACAAACCCGATCGCACTCGCGGTGGCATCCGACTCCTCCTCGACCTTGGATTGAGGGATCCAATTTCTGAAAGCATCGATTTCATCCGCGATGGGATTTCTCTTGGGGGGATCGAGTAGCAGAATATCGGCTGTAGCCATGTGCCTTTGGATTGCTGCTAAGGAATGGGTCCGTATCATCAATCCCATCCATCGGCTCTTCAGATCTTGATGATGAGCAGGAATGAGGGCGTAAATTTCCAAAGCTTGTTCGGGAGTTGTTTCCAAATTACCTACAGGTCGAGTGAGTCTTTCAATTTTGAGAGACCTTCTGTCANNTGTCATCGCTGGCTGTCGCCTTCAGAAGGGCGGCAGCGTACTCGTACGCCGATTTCTGCTCTTCGTCTGTCATGAGGGGGAGCCGTAAGGCGACGAGCTCGAAGAGAGAGTCAGCCTGAGGATTTTCCATGACCGCATGCTCGAGAGCTTTTCTCGTTCTCAAAATGACCACTTCAGTGTCTTCACGCGCTAGGCGGAATCCCGGCATGATGATTTCCGAGAGAATTAAATCTCGATGTGAAAAGGGTTTCCCGGTGATATTCACTCCCGCAAGCTTTAACGCTTTCGGTTCCGACTTCACAATTCGAGTGAGCGCTATCGCAGCATTTTCCACATCTTGAGCGATGAAATTTCCAAGGTTCGATTTGAACTCGGCTTTCATAAATGCCTTTTCGTTATTTAGCGTTCGAAGAAGTGTCGGGATTGCTGGCTCACCAAGTTCTTCGAGGCCTCCAATAATTTCAAAAATATCGGTTCTTGTGCTTTCACTCTGCTTAGGATCATTCGCCATTTCTAAAAGTTTCGGGAGAGCAGGGGCTGCGTTTTTTCCCGTATGCTTCAAGCTGGCCAAAGCGTTATGCATTAAGTCTTTGTCGGAAAGTGTGTCCGTGAGAATTTTGATCGCTACCGAAGAATTTTTCCCAACTGGTCCTAAAGCGTTTATCGCGTAACCTCGAACCTGAATATCCGAGTGATTAAGGTACTTCAATGTGACCTTTAATCCCCGGTGCCCAGTTTTATCTCCTAACTCGCCCATGGCGCTAAACAACGTCATGTAATTTCCTTCAGGGGATTCATTCTCCAATATAGTCAGAATGGAGTTCATTGCCTGCTCACGAATTCTTGGAATTCTAGATTGGGCGAGATTGCCCAGGCCTGCCTGACCGATTCTATGAGTTTCAAGCGATTTTTCTCTCGCTAGTTTCTTGAACACTTCGAGAACTTCGTCTGAAATTTCATCGAAGGACGCCTCTCCAGAGTTAGGGATTACGGAGATCAGCATGGCCAAAGCTGCGCTTGTTCTCAGCTCTTCATCCGGATGATTCAGTCTCGCAACAAGGGGGCGAAATGCTCGAATCCGCATCTGTTGTAGAGCTTCGAACGCATCTCGTCGAGCTGTGGAATCCGAACCATTGATTAAGTGGAGGTAGTGATCAACTTTCATTTCATCCGTTGGATTATATGAAAGAACTTTCTCAGCATCCGATTCTTCCACGCATTGAGTGGCTGGAGAAATCTGCGCTTCAGCAATTGAAATTGAAAAAATAAGAGCGACGAAGAGTGTTTTGAAATCCACACGACACATGAACACACTTGGTGCAATTCCCGTACCTACTTCGGGCTGGGACGTGCGACATCAGCACCTAAGCTAAAATGCCCGAAGTCCATTTAACTCAGCTAGAAATACCCTAAAAGCCAATTCCAGCCACCCTGCCTAGGGCATGGAAATTGCTTTGTTTATGGGTGTCATGTGGTTTTTGAGGCACAAATCTCGGCTGCTATTTTTTATCTTGGTTGGACTTCTCATCCATTCGGTTGAAACGGCGCGCGCGCAAAATGAATCTCCGGCAAACAATGAAACTGGCTCAGAGTCGGAATCTAATATTTTAGATCGAATTCCTTTGAATCCAGGTAACTGGACTTGGATTCGTAATTGGAGAGTTTTAAGCACGGTCGATTTCGTAGGGACTCGTGCTGTCGTCGAAACCATTTCAGGACATCGATCTTGGAATATTGAGCCGGACGTAGCGGTTACTCGCGCGCAGCAGTGGGTGAAGACCTATGAGGATTATCCTGCGTTACTCGTCATCCGCGAAAAGGCTCTCCAAAATACAAAGGAGCGAGTGAGAATTCTTCAAGCGGCCTACGACAAACACAAAAACAGAAGCGATTCCAAGTTCGTGCGATTCTTCTCTCGTCTCAATCACTGGGGGAGAATTCACGAAGACGCCTTTCCTGAGGTGATGACACTCGACATGCCTCCGATGGCCAATTTCAAAGCAGGCGACGTCACTTACGATTATGAGTGGGGTCTGGTGACTTTGTCGTTTGGAAGACGAAGCGAAATTGAGACCACGCTCAATATTGCCAAAAAGAATCAGGCGAAAATCGTAGCCATTATCGAAAGAAAGAAATTTGAACATGCCGTCATGCACTGGCGGCTCAATTGGATTGCGAGGGTGATGAGACGCACGATCCTTCGACAAGCGACGGATCCCATCCCCGAAGCTCCCAAAGCGACGCCTGTTCAAGAAACATCCTATGATCCACTCTTTAATCCTGCGCCTGCCACACCAGTTCAACCAACGGCGCCTGTAGAACCTGAGAAGTCCGTGCGACAACAAAAGATGGAATTGAAGGTCAAAGTTGAGAGTTTGATGTCGAGCGCGGAGTTTGAGTCGTTGAAGCCTTCCGCCACGGAGCAGGAAGAAATTCAAGCCGTTGCCGATTTAGGAAGAAAAACGGAATGGTCGAGCGCGTCGCGTGCTTGGGAATGGATCAAATGGGGGCGCGACAAAATCGATGGCATGAACGATGGGTTTACGAAGTTCTTCAACAAATGGGTTCTTTTAGCCACTCGACTTGGCATTACCTATCTTCTGATCAAAGGCGCGGTGAATGGCGTCAACTCAGGGATGCAGTGGGCTTTTACGAAAACCGTGCAGCAAGTGACCCTCACTGCTGAGGAAAAGAAAGCGGTCGAAGATCAAAACATGCTCTACTGGTATTTCTCGGAAATCAAGGGCGATACCATTCAGACTCAAGAGGAATTTAAAGCAAACTTTGATTCTCAATATGCTCGGCGGTTCTTCACCGATGCGGCTGTCGACCTGCTTTGGGACTACCTGGATGGGAAACGAGACAATCTTGACTACGACGGCAAAACAAAATCGCTTCGGGGAGAAATCTTGAGTCCAGGTCAGCACAATGAAGCCAAACAAATTCTCCAGACACTCAAACATTTTTGGAATGGAAAGCCAGGTGTGCATGGATCTCAAAGCGTCCCCCCCTTGAGGGACAAAATCGGTCCCCGATCTCAAATGGCTCAAAAGCTGAACGCCATTTTTGACCGGGCACATAAGCTGGGGCCGAATGGATTAGATTTGATTCTAGAAGACCCTCGAAAGGCCTTGGAATTGGAGAAGCAGCTCGCAGAGAAAGCTCGCCTTGAAGCGGAACAACAACGTCAGAAAGATGAAGAGGCGGCGGAAAAGGCGAGAGAGGAAGAGAAGAAGAAGGCTGAAAATATTCAGGCTCAAAAGGAAGCCTTAAGCACTATGTTCGAAGGTCTGCGAAGTTTCAGCTACTCGCGAGCAAAAGAGCTGGTGAAATCGCTCAACGAAATGCCAAAAAAGGCTGTTGATGATGCAATCATTCCTCCCAAAGAGGAGGTAGGTCCGAAGGGTGAAGTTCCTCAAAAAATATCTCGCACGGATCAGGGCTCAAAGGTCGAATTGGCTAGCGCTGCCTGCGACACCGCGGTACAAGCGCTGAAGGCAGGCGTGGGTCGGTAAAACAGTGCTGGTGGGTTTTTGGGTTCATGAATCGCTTTAGAATCATAGGTTTTCTCTTCGCTATCTTTGCGCTGCAATTTGTTGCGAAAGGCGTGCGCGCGCAACTGACGGAGGAACATCGGAGAGTTCTCGCCGGACTCGAGCGATCCGGAAATTTTGCAGTTTCCTCTCAAGTGATCCGAGATGTATTTAAGGGAGATGCGGGAAAGGTTGCGGATTTTCTCCATGCCCTTGGGGGCGAGCCCGAAATATTCACAACGCTCGGCGAGAGTTTAACTTTTTTCCTCTATGAAATCGCAGGTACGAAGCACTCTTACTCTGCTATAGAAGGGATGGCG
>DDSI01000092.1 GCA_002343335.1 Bacteriovoracaceae bacterium UBA2394 | reverse complement strand
GGTGGAGGATTCACGATCGAAGCTTGCCGGTTTCCAGGGTTTTTGAAAGCGCGCAAGGGTGACGTGCGGAAGAAGGGCTTTGTCATCGAAGAAAAGGCCTAAGTCGCCGACGATTTTTCGAATGTTTTGCGAGAGATTCAGTAATTTAGTCGGCGGAGGTTTGGAAGAGCCAGCCCAAAGAATTTTTGCTGATTGCCAGTGGGGAAATGTTCCAAAGGTATCGATCGAGTAATGAAAACTTTCGGATAAGGACGCTTTCCTTAAGCGCTCTCGAAGTTCGTCACAGTCCTCCGCTGAGGTTTCTCCCAAAAAGCAAAGGGTGATGTGCAAGTCGGAATCCTCCAGCCAGCGAGCCTTGGGTAAGTTCCATTTTTTCAATTCAAGAGACATCCGAATTTGAGCAGCGATATCCTTAGGAATCGGAATCCCCGCAAATAGACGAGACATGTTGCGCTTGGCTCCTTTGATCAAGCAATCTTACGCGTAGAGGTTTGAGCAGCCCCCGATAGACGATCGTGAATCTCCACGATGGTTGCGACGTCGGCCGGCATCGACTCAGAACCAAAGTGTTTCAAAATCCTGCAGCCCGCAAACCCTTCCGACCTACTTTCATATTGTTTAAGCCAAATTTGAAACCGCTGTTCCTCTTCTGTGTTTGAAAATGGATACGGAGGTGGCGTGTTCATTCCAATTCTCCAGGGCTTTGGTGTTAATCTTGCTCGATAACATTTTTGGCTTTTGCAAAGTCGCACATAGAGGGGATCTGCTTCGAGCTCGTCGAATAATCGAGCGCTCAAGTCTGATTCAGGATCGATCGCTTCATGGGTGAGGATTAGTCTGAGGCCGAGAGGCGTGCGATAGAGGCGTCCCGACAAACTCACACGTTGATTGAAAAATTTTTCAATCTTCAGATAGGCCTCTCTTTCTTTGATATTTTGAAAGGGCTCGGGCGGTTTGGTTCCAAAAAACTTCATTTTGAACCACTGCGAGAAAGGAGTGGAGAGATCGCAATCGATATCGGCAAAGAATACATTGGTCGTGTTGAGAATGAGAGCGCCGTAGGAATTTCGGGTAATCGCTCCAATGGTCTTTTGTGAATGCTCGGTTCTAATTTCTTCAATCAGCTGTTCTCGAATATCAGATTTTCCATATTCATAGCCATTCAATGGCTGATTACGCGAAATGGCATCGAACAAGCTTTGCAGTGCATTTTCCGCAAGAGAGCGCGCTTCACTCTCGCTCACGTTGGAACTGCGAGAGCACTTGAAACTCAATAACTTGCCTTGGGGGTCTTTGGTGGTGCCAGAGACGGTAGACCAGAATCGCGGAATTCTCATGCATTTAGGGTTTCAGCGATGCGGAACACCTGTCATCTCTTAAATTGTTTTATGCGCCGCGCAAATGAGTCGAGCCCACTTCGCAATCGTCAATGCTCCCACCATGACGAGGCCCAATGCGATGAGAGTATGCACCCACGAAAGTCGTCCCACTTGATTGATCGTGCCCGAGAGTGCAGCCATGGCTGCCAATCCAATCCAAACAAAGCTTAAAATCTGCGCATTCTGTCGGCGCGTTAGCATTGCCGCCGTATCGTTGGGAGTTCCCGCTCTTTTCAGGGCTTCCTCTTCAATCAAGTACCGAGACTTGGTGCTCAAGAGAAATAGTGCAGTGAGGAATAAAATTGCTGAAGAGATCGCAAGGGAAAGATGCCCGTAAGGATCTCTTTCGCCCAGCCACACGAGTTCGATTCCTTTGTATAGATTTACAAGTAAAAGGACCTCTGAGAGACAAAGGAGAAAGAAGCCCAGCCAGAGCAATGAGCGCATGCTTATTTCTGATCCAATGATTTCTCGATGCGATGGACAGAGCGCATCAGCATTCCTAAACCGCCGAAAGACACGGCAAGAAAAGCGATAAATCCAAAAGAGAAGTAGAGGTAGGTATCAGCCATGGCGATCTCCTATTTGAGTCGAATCGATTCGATGTTTCAATTTGCAGATTCTAAAGAGCATTAAGAAAATCACAGAAGCAGTTAGCATAAACGCAATAATCATGAGTTCCAAAGCGGAGCGATACGATTCAGGCAAACCGTCTGGATTTCGAAGTACTGTAGGATGTATTCCGCGCCAAAGTTTCACGCTGAAGTGAATAAGCGGCGCATCGATAAGGGTGAGGATGGCGACGATCGCTGAAAAAGCACGCGCTTTCGACTGTGTCGCAGGTTCTCGATAAATTCTTCGAATGCTATGGTAGGCCAAAAGCAAAATGTAGAGCACCAAAGTGGTCGTGAGTCGCGGATCCCATGTCCAATACACTCCCCATATGGGTTTTGCCCATAGAGGACCGGAAACGATGACGATGGTCGCAAAAAAAGTCGCCATGGTCATCCCGGCTTCGGCCACACAATCGTAGACTGGCTTTTTCTCATAAAGATAGAAAGCGGACCCACCTGCGCCGAGGAGAAGACCCGCGTACATCATGAAAGCCGAAGGAACGTGAAAGAAAAATATCTTCTGTACATAGCCTTGGCCGGCTTCTGGAGGGAGACCAAAAAGCACAAAGGCAAATCCTCCGAGCATGGAGACGAACGCCATTCCGAAGAGGAGCCATTCCAGGGCTTGCATTCTAGTCATTCGATTCATGTTTATTCCTTCGTAAGTTCGTCGAAATAATTCTCAAACACAAAAAAGCTCAAAAATCCGCTGACCAAGGCAAAACTAAAGAGCACTCGCAGCCAAATTCCAGCAAAACCCTGACTCAGGAGCTGATGTAATCCGAGGAAAATCGGCGTGGCGAGTGGCAGATACGTGATGGCAAAAAGAAATTCACGTTCTCGCTGGAGCATGAGGCCGAGCAAAGCGCCGAGCGGGGCCAGACAGAGGGGGAAGAATAGAGAGAGGAGGGCGATGTGAGAAAGAGAGTAATCGAAAGGAGGCCAAAAGATGAAGGTGAGCAGAAAGGTGGATCCTGCCAGTAGGATGAGTGTCCATAGATGGAGCATTGATTGCGATAATAAAATTTTCCACCGTGCGATATTAAATGCCGTATAGATTTGAAAATTCTGACTCGCGTGCTCTTGCCCGAAGCTCCGATAAAAGACGCTCATGGATGCCACAAAAAAACTGAGACAAAAGGCGCTTTCCCAAGCGACGTGATTCGCGGGTGATGGGGACTGAGTCCATTGAATGAGAAGGAGTAAGCTACCAGAAAGCAGCAGCGCTGGACCTATCGATTGAAGATGATTGTGCCAGTCTTTCTTGAGGAGCGCGCCAAATGATTTCATGAAAGCGTCTCCATCGAAAATTTTTTCACCGACGAAGGCCAAAGATTCGTGTCCGATTCATGCGTGGAAAGGATGACCAAATGTTCCTCCGCGTATTTTTGGAGGGCGGCTGCATACTGGACGCGCGAGGCTTGATCTAGCGGTGCCAGAGGCTCATCCAGCAAAAGCGTAGGAAACCCGAGAGCCATTAACATGGAAAGCTCAACTTTTCGTCGGGTCCCTTGGCTCAAATGATGACTGGGGATGTCTCGATGCGCTCTCATCTCTTCCGGAAAAGCGAAGGAGGTTGTTTCGTTACGTCTCAAGGCGCTCAAAAATTCCCAATTTCTTCCAACCGTCCATTCGCGCATGAGGAGCGATTCCGCTCCTGAAACGCCGACGGGAAATTTCAAGCCGTGAACAGCGCCCGAAAGGGGTGGAAGTCTATGGACAAGAGTTCGAAGGAGTGTGGTTTTGCCCGAGCCATTCGGTCCTACCAAAAGAAAGAGACCTCGATCCGGAAACTCAAAAGAAATAGGACCTCTTTGAAATCGCCCGATGCCTAAACTCAAGTTTTGAAGCTGAATCGCCATTTTCTCAGTCCACCTCCTGACGTGAGAGCTTTCTAAGAATCTGCAGTCGTCGCTCTTGGTAACTCCTTTGGGTTAAGGCGCCGCTTCGATGAAGTCGCTCCAGATCTAAAAGTCGATCTAAAAATTGTTCGCGCATTTCTGAGCTCCATTTTGCCTTGGAACTTTTTTGACGTCTCCCACGATCGTACAAAAGAAGCAGAACAATTACGGTAACGGCCCCAAGCGGAGGAAAAATCAAACGAAGAGGAAGCTGAAAGGGAAGACCTGAAATCTCTAGCTCCAATTTCATCGTTTTTTCCGGCTGCTGCGCCGATTTCACTTCCAGAAGTTTGCCGTTCCAAAATTTTTGACTCGATTCAATTTCAAAATTTCCAAGTCCGGAGGGGATTACGCCCTCCACATCACTGCCAAAGCTCACTTGTGCTATTGGGAGCGACACGCTGTGCTCGAGATTTAAGGATGATCCTGTAATGGGTAACGTATAAGCAATGCTGATCGTGGTAAGGCCCGGCATCAGCGGGCGATGAATGAAAACCTCGGACTCTTTGAAGGTCACTTCGCTCTCTTCAAATCGCACGAGAAAGCGCAAATCCTTTGCTCCTTTAGGAAGATGAAACTTAAAAGGAGATGGTTTTTTATCTTTATCAAGAGACATGGGCCCCGTCAGCGCGGTTTTCGAGGGATTTAAAATGAGTATGGATTCTTCGATTCGAATGCCATCGTCGATTCCGGCGACAAAAATTCGTGCGTCGGCAATGTGAACGAGAGAATTAGATTCTTTGGATTCGAAGACCAAAACATCCACCGGTTTTTGTGGAAGAGCTGCGGTGGAAAACATTTCGGAGAAATACTGAATATTTTGATACTCCACGCGTGCAATCAGCGCTGCCGTGTCTCGCTCGTTCACATCAAATCGCGCGTGCCCTCGAGCATCCGTTACGCTTTCTTTCGTATATTTAACTTGTCCTTGGACGAGAGCGATCAATTCTACGCGCTGCTTCCTGACGGGTTGATCCCATACTTTGATCGAAACCGTAACGGGGGCCGTCGTTAAAAGAAGACTTGCGATGGAGAAAATCCCAATCATAACGCTTAGCGAGTCAGAAAACAGGTGTATCGAGACAAGTACCTCATGCCCGGAACGGGTGAGGAAGTTTGGCAATTTAGAAGTTTATAACCTTCATCCATAAACAGCTTTGTCTGAGAGGAAAGTAAGCGAGTGTCACGTTTCACATCGTCACCAGATCCGGTTTTGTCCGAATTGAGTACAATCGCTTCGTCGTCATCGCACTGAGCTAGGGTTTCCACGACGTCATTGGAACCGTTGTACGCGACTCGCACGGTGAGCACGCAGAGCTTTTTATCTTTAGGAATTTTTATCGCCTTTTCACTCGACACCGCATGAATGGACCAGGGGGAATTCATCAAAAGAAGAATCGCAAGCCACCCGAGTCGTCTGTCAAAATTCATTGCTTTCCCTCTCATTTCGTCTTGCCCCGTTTTGTTTGCAGCCCTATTTCGAGCTCAGAGAAAAATGGATCATTTTGTTCCAAGGTTTTCAACGATTGATAGATGGCATCCGCTTCACGCAATAGACGATTCCGAATATCTTCGTAGTCTTCTTCATTTACTTTTCCAAACTCTCGATCGTGATCCAGCTCCATCAAATTCTCCAAGGCTTTCGACTTTTGGAAAAGAAGATCTTCATAATTTTGAAGCGCTTCTTCATGTTGACTGGAGGAAGTTGAGTTTTTCGGAATGAGTGGAAAAAAAATGTAGGCAAACGCGAGAGAAAGCAGCCCTAAAAACGAAAAGAGATAGACGGGATCCATTTAGGCAGCCTCTCGTTTCGTAGGCGGGTTTTTTCTTTGGAATTCCATAGGAGGCAACATAGAAATGAATCCGCCTGCGATAAGGATCAGTCCTCCGAGCCAAAGCAAAGAGATCAAAGGATTTAAAGTGATTTGAATTTTAGCGGAACCGGTTTCGGAATGAAAATCTCCCAGCGTGAAATACACGTCTTCACTCCACCGCGAATAGATATCGACCTCCGTCGTAGGCTGCTCCGGATTTTTATAGAAAAATCGGGCGGGTCGTACTTCACTTAAGAACTGATCGTCAGATTCCAGATGTAAAACAGCATAGCGTTCCGATTGATTCGCCGATTCGCGATCTTCGAACTTTTCCAAAGTGGCCGAATATTGATCGAACGTAACGGTTTGTCCCGGCGCCATTTCAAATTCATAGACGTCTTTATAAAGACTCCCAGCGATACCGATAAAGATGAGCACAATTCCCACATGCACAACGTAACCTCCATATTTTCGATTATTTCGAAAGGAGGCACGAAAGAGGGCAATATTCCAGGGCTCGCCAAATTGAGTGATGCGAGAGAGCGTGCCCCGATAAAATTCCTCGATAACGGTCGTGAGCACAAATGCAGCGCCAAACGCCGTCAGGACTGCGTACCAATGCGTGATGCCGAGAAGAGCGGATGTTCCCATTGCGATGATGCCCACGATGATGGGCCAGAGAAAATTTCGATCGAACTGCGATGCGGAAGAGCGTCGCCAGGCGATGATGGGTCCGATGCCGGTAAGAATGAGTAAAATGATTCCAAGAGGCGCGAGCATCTTATTGAAAAAGGGGGGCCCGACAATGACGCGGCTCCCCACAATGAGCTCGCTTGCGGTGGGAAAGAGTGTGCACCATAGAATGATGAAGGCCGCGCCGACGAGCGCGATGTTATTCACCACGAAGGCGCTTTCCTTTGAGAAGAATGATTCAAAAATATTGGCCGAGCGAAGATCTTTGCGGCGTGAATAAATGAGATAAGTCGACACGATAAGTGTGATCGCCAGAAATCCGAGGAAAAAATAGCCGATGTTTGAGCGGGCAAAGCTGTGAACGGATTGCACGACCCCGGATCGTGTGAGATAGGTTCCCAAAATGGTGAGCATGAAAGAAATGACAATGAGATGCACATTCCAAAATTTGAGCATTCCCCGTTTTTCTTGAATCATGACGGAATGTAAAAATGCCGTGGCCGTAAACCACGGAAGGATTGCAGCATTTTCAACCGGATCCCAACCCCAAAAGCCTCCCCAGCCAAGTTCGACGTAGGCCCACTGAGCGCCAAGTAAATTTCCGATGGAGAGAAAAAGCCACGCGGTGAGCGTCCATCTGCGAGAGGCAATAATCCAACGAGAATCGAGTTGGCGTGACACGAGGGCGCTGATCGCAAACGCGAAAGGAACCGACATGCCGGTGAAGCCAAGATATAAACTCGGCGGATGCAATGCCATACTCGGATTTTGCAAAAGCGGATTGAGTCCTCTTCCGTCGTGCGGGACATCAGGAAAGAGTGCAAAGGGATTCTCATGATAGATCAGTAAGAATCCAAAGAAAATGAGGATGGAGCTGAACACCGTGATGGCAATGGGAATGAGTGAACGATCCGTGTGCCGATGAAAATAAATAGCCAGTGCGCCGTAAAGTGAAGAAATCCATACCCAGAAAAGTAAACTTCCTTCTTGTCCGCCCCAGAGCGCGGCAATTTTATAGACGATGGGCATGGCGGAGCTGGAATAGGAAAAAACATAACGGACCAAAAAATTATCCGTGAGGAAGCAAAAAATAAGGACGAGGGCCGCGAGCGTGAAGGTCGCTGTAGAGAGATAGAGAGAACGTTCCGCAGACTTCAACAGAGCTAAATCAGATCCACGACGAGAGTAGGCTGCTATGGAAAGCCCAAAAGCCAACAAGGCAGTGGTGAGGGCAAGCCCGAGACAAGCTTCGCCGAAATGAGGAAGAGCAGTTGCGAGCGTCATGTGGCTACAGATTTAGCGAAGGCGGCGGAGAAAGTCTCCAATTTCGACTCGCCTCAGATTCGACTTTTCGAACGCATCTGCTCGAGAGGCGACGGACCGCCTTCTTCATACTTCGATGCGCATTTCGCCATGAGTCCGTCGGCCACAAAGGGACGGTCCGAATTGGCGATCCCATCCACCACAACCTCTGCCCCTTCTTTGAAAGTATCAGGAGCGAATCCTTTATATTGAATGAGCAGTTCTTGTCCCAAGTCCTCTGCAACAAATACAAAATGTGAAGCTTCCAGCTTTTTTAAGGAGCCTGTTTTCACTTTGCCCGCCACCTTCACGCGCTTTCCGGCATAGGCAGGTTCACGCTCTAGATATTCCGACACTGTCATATAAAATTGAGTGCTCGAATCCGATGTGTAGGTCCAGGCGAGAACTAGGGTCATGGCGACAATTAAACCAAGGACAATCCAACCCCAAGGCACTTGTTTGGGAGGAGCTCCAGTCGCTTTTAAGTCTTGTGACATCAATCCCGAATATGCCATGACATAGGGAGATGATAAAGCCAGATAAGTCCGCGGTTTCGCGGGCCTTTCCCTTAACGGACGAGTTTAGATCCGAGGCCGAAAAGTTCCTTCAATTGATAAAAAAGGCGAAGCGGATTCTCATTTCGAGCACTCTCACCTCGGATGGGGATTCGATTGGCAGTCAGATCGGCATTTATGAACTCATTCGATCGATTCGCAAAGATCCTGTCGGCATCACGATCGTGAATGAGTCGGCTGTACCGTCTCGATATCGATTTTTAAAGAATACGCATGTGATCAAAACTCGCGAGGAAATCGGGGCGTCCGCGCGTTCAAGTGATTTCGATCTTGGAATTGTGTGTGATGGAGGCGTCGAGCGCACGGGGAATGTCCAAGATCTTTTTGAATCCATCCGGGATGTTATTTTGGTGGATCATCATGCGGTGGGCAGTGAGCGTGATTATGCATCGAAACTCTTGGATCTTACTTCATCGAGTACCTGCGAGCTCGTCTACCATCTCTATGAGTTTGCGGGTGTTGCCGTGTCTCCAGAAGTCGCAGAACATCTTTTTGTGGGAATTGTTTTCGACACAGGATTCTTTAAACATTCGCTCACCACTCCTCGCACGCATTTTGTAGCTTCCCATTTAATTGCGACGGGAATCGATTTTTCAAAAATCTCAGATCGCGCAATATTGGAGCGATCTTGGGAAGCCCAACTCCTGTTGAAGACTTTGCTTGGAAATATGGAGCGTTCGGCGAACGGGAAGATCATTTCCTCCTATTGGACCGATGCGGAGTTAAAACACATTCGCCCGAAGGATGGCGATCAAGAGGGAATGATCAATCAACTTTACTTCACCGAGGGGGCGGAGGTCGTCGCGCTCTTCACGGAAAAAGAAGACGGTAATGTGAAGATTTCATTTCGCTCGAAGGGAAAGGCGAATGTGGCTGAATTTGCACGTACGCTAGATCCGCAAGGGGGCGGTCATGTTCGCGCAGCGGGATGTCAGGTGAAGGGCGATCTTGCGCGCGCCAAAACCGATGTCATTCAAAAGTTGACGACGCTGCTTTCGTCCTAATTTTTAACCTTTTAATTTTTCCAAATCTCGAAGGATCGAGTCTGCGTTTCGCGATGAAGTTTCGCGGGGGCGTGTTTCATTGGATGTGCTCGGAGATTTTCGATTTTTTCGGCGAAGAATCCACGTCGCTCCAAGCGCAAAAGCCATCAGAAATAGCGCAATCCAGGGTGCCAAATAAGAAAGTTTCCCCTGCCATGTACTTGGAGGCTCCATTTGAAGAGTGGTGGAGCCGTAACGAGAGTAAAGCTCGCGCATGAGATCTTCCGAGGTTTCTCCTTTTGATAGCCGATCTCTCAGTTCGTCACGCAGTTGTTGCGCTTGCCCACTCGGACATTCCAAAAGAGAGACGCCCTTGCAGTAAGGGCTCCATATCTTTCGAAAAAGTTCTGTGGACTCCGAGTGAAGTCCTGCTTCTTGGGCGGTGAGGGTAAGGAAAAATGCCACTAATAAACTTAAATTCACGCGCCCAGCATACATTTTCTCCGGCAGCTTGACTCTCTAGATCTGCACTATTTATGGTCGGAACCGAACCGAAGGGTCATGTGGCGGGTGGTTATTTGAAACGTATCATCGCGAATGCGATTGCTCTTTATTTTATCGCGAATGGTTATTCTGCGGCTAAGGCGGATGAGGCGACGTGTGCCGATGTCGTCCAAAG